>NZ_JBKHHI010000460.1:0-4912 GCF_046539235.1 Coleofasciculus sp. | reverse complement strand
GCTAAATCGGCTAACGTAATCGTGAAATTTTGTTGCTTTTCAGTAGCGACAAAGGTAATAATCACCTCACCAGCAACTGCAACAGCTAACATAACTAAATTTCGTGCTAAAGGATAATCGCAAATATCATCATTGACAGGTGAGGGAACGCGATAATTATCATTCCAAATGATCTCTGCATAGTCACTTGCTAATCCCAGATGCAAACAGGAAACTTGCACCTGTTGACAATAATCTTTCACCACTTGACGGGCAACACTATTGTCAAAGGTATCGATCACTAACTGACTATCCCGAAGTAATTGAGAACAGTTGTCCGCCGTTAGTTCTTTGGCACGCCCATCTACAGTGATACCTAATGCACGATAGAGCGTGTTTGTCAATATCTTAGTTTTATAAGCACCAATATCAGATTTGTAATAGGGTTGAGTAGAAAGATTGCGTTCCTCGATGCGATCGCGATCAATCACCCGTAACCTGCCAAACCCAGAACGCGCCAGGTTTTCGGTCAGATTTGCCCCCATCGCCCCAGCCCCGCATACGGTTACCGGAAACTCCTGCAACCGTGTCATCAGGGCGGGTGTTCGATAGAGGTTTTCGTGAAAGAAAATAGACATTAAGTAGGTGGAGACAATTAAAGTTAACGGCGGAGAACTCGCTACCCTTGAGAAGCAAGTTACGTCATTCGTCATTCGTCATTCGTCATTCGTCATACTCGCTTTCATCGAGAAGCAAGCTACGTTTATGTAAGGGTTTGAGGAACATTCACAGAACTTAACATAGTTCGGTTTATTTCCACCGACCTACTTAGTAATACAATTGGGCAATCACCGCGTTCGCCAAGCCTGTCCGCCGGACGTATCGCGAGATAGCCAATGACTCGATTAAAACAACTAACCGTTATCAATGACTTTAACAAAGCCATGTCGCACCCCATAGATTAATCGAGTCACCGCCTCCTCATGATCGGAGGTAAAGGCATTATCCATCGGTGTGATCAGCAATTCATACCAGTCAGAGTGACTGATTTGACCCTTTTTCATGCTTTGAGCAAAGAGTTGACTAAAGTCAAACGAGTTACTGATTTTTCTCTGGTACACTTTTTTTGTCAGCATCTTATGTCTCTGGGCTTAATAGAGATTCTGGTAGACGATAACTAGATTGTAGTCAAGATTCAGGGATAGTTTCTTGAAATCTTCGTAAAGAAATGTTGGTCATTATTGATGATCTAGCTGCGGGCTTCGATTACACCAACCAGGGATTGTAAATCAAAGTCGCGATCGCAACCAGAAAGACAGATTCCCGAACTGATCACGGTTAAATCCCCCTTAGCGATCGCAGAGGTATGACGTTCCCGATCACGAGTCGTCCATTCCACTTGCCAAAACTCACCGCGATCGCGAAATGTCCGCAATCTCCCACCCCCCATCTGTAATGCATCCCGCAACTGCTGTTCATCAGTTCGCTCAGCTCCCCCAGCTCCCTCAGCTCCCCCAGCTCCCTCAGCTCCCCCTGCTCCCCCTGCTTCTCTCGCCTGACGCCGATGTTGTTCTCGCTGCTGATACGCAGGTGTTTGTTGCAATACGAGTTCATAAACCGTCAGCATTTCCGGTGTCATTCCCGCAAACCGCACCTGATCCGGTAGAGTAACCTGTTCTAACTGTTCTCGTAACTGTTCAGTCGGTTGAGGTTCAGCCCGTCTGTCTATTTGATCAAACCAAAATGCCGTACCATCAAAACGGGCAATAATCGGTTCAAATGCAGCACCATCGCTAACCAGATGTACAGGTACAGGCTTAACCATACTCAAGCGTTGCTGCATATCCGATTCATTAATGGGATAGGCTAACCAAGTCAATGAACGCAACGGATAAGCCAATCGTAAACGCAGCGGTTTAAGTAGGTTCATATACTCAGCTAGTTGAGGTAAGCTAGCCTCTTCCACCACCTCAGCCATTTTCTCATCCACAGGACGAAAAATACCCCATCCTTCAAAATCACTCGGTTGAGGGGTAAAGGTATAAATCAGATTAGCCACTGACGTGCGAACCTTTCCCCCTTGAACACAGGGAGCAAGAAACTCAGTATCCTGAAGTTGGGTTTCTTGGGCGGCTATTTGGTTGAGCAGGTTATCAATATCTGCCATCATCAAGGATCTGTTGATATGCCTCAATCATAGTCTGCGCGATCGCATCCCAACTATAATGCTCTAGTGCATAGTTTCTCGCATTGATTCCACGCCGCTTTTGTTCCCCAGCATCCCTTAATGCTTCCCGTAAGGTTTGAGTCAACGACGCCACATCACACCCACAAACCCATCCCGCCTCCGCACCCTTCACCTCTGGGCAAATATGCACCTGATCCGAAATTACCACAGGAGTCCCCGCCACCATCGCTTCGGCGACAGCAATGCCAAAGTTTTCATAATAAGACGGTAAAACAAATAAATCCGCCCCTTGTAACAACGCTGCTTTTACTTCCCCCTCAACAAACCCTGTAATTGTCGTATGAGACGATAGCGGCGACGCCTGAATCTGTTGTTGGATTTTATGTTCATACTCTGGATCTTGAGGATTCGCACCCGCTAAGATAAACTGAAATGCTAACCCTTCAGCCAAAAGCGTTTCTAAAGCCGGAATCAATAAATCCAATCCTTTCTTTGGATCAATTCGAGACATAAATAATAGGATTGGCAATTGGGTAGAGACGTTCCCTGGGAAATCTGTCGGGGCGGGTAATGGGACGTTTGTTTCACCATTGATGATATCGTTTATGCAAAACCCACCCTGACGTAGAGACGTTGCATGCAACGTCTCTACATCCTCCGGAGGCGTAACCCCCAAAGGAATCACAATATCCGGCGCATTTGTACCAAAACGTTGAGAAATCTTCGCCTCTTGTTCACTGGTAAAATGAATACCCGCCGCCCCCGCTAAATTAGCACCTTCCCACAATCCCACATAAACTTGTTTTAATCGCCGCTTCTTCTGTAAATCCGCCGGATCAAGCGTACCCAAGGGACGCAAAATATACGGTAAATTTCGTTTTCGGGCGACTGTCGCAGCAGCCGTACTCACAGGCGAAAACAGGGCGTGAATATGCGCCAGATCAAATTCCCCTGCATGTTGCCACAACCAACGTAATAAATCGAGGGAAAACTTATAACGACGGAACGGAGAACACCGGAAATATCGCACCTGATACCCATCCTGGGGAACAGGTTTATCTAAAGGAACATCCAATGGCGGTTGACCAAAATCCCCATTACTATCTGTCGTCAATATCGTAACATCTACTCCCTGATTCGCTAGCGCTTTAGAAAGCCCCAGTACCATTTGACTCGGACCCCCATAAACCAGCGAAACTGAAGGAACAATTTGTAAAATTCGCATTTTTGTCATTCGTCATTTGTCATACTCGCTTCGCGAGAAGCAAGCTACGTCATTTGTCATACGTCATTTGTCATACTCGCTTCCCTTGAAAAGCAAGCTACGTCATTTGTTAGACTCGCCAACCAATAAAAAACCTAAGTAATATCATCGCCAATTCTTTCCAAATCCTATAAAAATCAAATCCCAATCCTATCACCCCCTCTGCGCCCTCTGCGTAAACCTCTGCGCCCCTCTGCGTTGAAAAACTATAATTCCGACACCCAGGAAAAATAATCTCATCATTCAATAAGTCTCTGATAAAAATCCAACAACTGCCGCGCCAAAGCCTTATTCGTATACTGCAGCATTGCCCGTTCATACCCCAACTCAGCCAACTGATTCGCCAACTCCGGCTGTTCCATCAGCGATACCAACTTGCCACGTAACGCTTCTACATTTCCCTCCGAAAACACCAAACCTGCATCCCCAATCACATTCGGAATTTCCCCCGAATCCGACCCAATCACAGGCACTTTCGATGCCATCGCTTCAATCAAAACATGACCAAACTGTTCCTTCCAACCCGCCGCCGTTAATGTTTTAAACTTGTACGTCGTCTCAGAGGGCAAAACTAAAACATTCATCAAATTGATATAATTTGGCACTTCGTCATGAGGAACACTCTCCACCCAAATCATCCGGTCTTTAATTCCCCATTCCACCGCCTTTTCCATTAACAAAGCTTGCAGAGAACCGCGTCCTAACAGTAACCACTTCCAGTGATGATCCTTGATTCCTGCTAAGGCTTCCCCTAGGGTTAATAATCCTTTTTCCTCAACAAATCGCCCTACAAATCCGACGACAAACTCATCCTCTTGAAGTCCTAACTTACTTTGTAACTCTGGCTGGGCTTGGGGACGAAATCGGCTTTCATCTACACCCAATTGAGGCATAACGGTATAAGCCCCTTGATAACCATGCTGCTGGAGTACCTCCACCACATCCTGATTTCCCGCAACGAGTCCGTGGGTATTTTGGAGGTTATAATCGTGCAATATCGATAAAGGAAACTTTACCTGATAGGGTAAATTCCACCAGGTAAAGAATACATTTTTCGCCTTTAGCCCTAAAAGTTGATTCAAGGCAATGAATTGGGCATATCCTAATGACTTTGCGCCTTGTTCAACCTGAATAATATGGGGGCAAAATTCTCGTAATAAGGAAAGGATATCCGTGCCAAATGTGAGCAATCCCTGGTTGTTTTGGCTAAAGTTAGAGATAGGGACGACTCTAAATGAACCTTCTTGACGCGGTTGGGTTTCAATAATTTTATTTTGTACGCCCCCTGGACGCCAACGACGGGGTACGACTACGGTGACTTCAATGTCAGGTTCTAACTTAGCAAGTTCGCGTAGCTTTTCGCAGTTAAGATCAACAATATAGGTATGACTGGCAACTAGAATTTTCATACTTTTTGTCATCGTTTATGGTTCATGGTTCATGGTGCATGGTTCATGGTTCATGGTTCATGGTTCATGGTT
>NZ_JBKHHI010000459.1:0-4912 GCF_046539235.1 Coleofasciculus sp. | reverse complement strand
CTACAAGGAGAGGGAAGCGGAATATATTTTTTTATTTGGAGAGGCTTTGAATTCTGCCAACGCAGAACTAGCCAAACACCTCCTACAATACTGCCGCTAACTGTACCAATTCCGCCAACAATAAACCAGGGAACAATTAAAGGCTTGTCTTGAAGCGGCAGATCAAAAGCCTGTTGTGTCCAACGGATGACTTGACGGATTAATTTTGGATCGTAGGGTGCAGTAAAGTGATCCGTTGTATCAGAGATAACTAACTGACGTGCGGTTCCATTATTAAAATTATTACAAATACCATCTGGACAAACCGTTTGCCACATTTGGCGCAACTCTGACGGCGGATTCAGTTGTTCGTATAAGCCAACACCCAGAAAGAGATTGTGGGGAATTGTGGGGGTGGCAAAACCACTGATACTCAGAACAACCGTGGCTTGTAATTGAGATTCAAGTTGGGCTAATTTTAATGCTGTGGTTCCGCCCATAGAATGACCCGCAATTCCAATCCGTTTAGCGTCAAACTGTGCGGGATGCGATACATCCTCAGACGCAAGCCTGTCCTCGGACAGGCTTCGCGAAAGCGATCGCACAAAGTCTAAGACGGCTTTAGCATCAGCAACGGTACTGGCTTCTAGACTGTTAATCGATTTATTTTGCATCCCCAAAGAATAGGATTCTCCATAGCCACCAAAGTCAAAAGCAATGGCTGCAATTCCATGTCTGGCTAATTCTATCGCTAAAGGCGTCATGCTTTCTTTACTGGCATTCACCCCATGACATAAAATCATCACAGGTTGGGGTTTCGGTGTGGTTTTGGGCGTATAAATGCGAGTGATTAAATTCTGTTTGGCGTTGATCGGAATCGCGACAGATTGAACTTCAATATCAAAGGTTAGCTGAAACTTTGTCCATAGCAGAAGTCCCAGACATATACAGAATAGACTCACGCCTAAACGCCGGAAGTAACGCTGATTCATCCCCTTCCATCTCAACGACTGACTAACAAACTATCTTCCTGACGCGACGCACGCGATCGCACTCGTTGTCCGCTGTTTATATCGGCTGACTGAACCAGGAGTTCAAACCCGAATACCAGCAAGATCAGCAGTAAACCAATATAATAATGATGTTCATTCATTGTCCTTCATCCCGACTACCGTCTGATTCATGTAAGCAAGGGATAATCGTCAGTTGACATCCTGGATATCAATGTCTGGGGAATGCCAGTTTAATCCTGTGGTAGAATTGGCGTCACCTAGAGATGGACTCACCCGGAGAAATCTGGGTAACGCGATCGCGCCACTTATCCCTAATACCGCCAAGAGAATCACCACACCTGCAATCCAGAAGACTCGCGGCGACGGTTTCGGTGTCGCGGGGATAAATTCAAAGAAAGGAATCGATTCGAGATTAGTCAGTGAGATATCGTGCAAACTTCCATCCAGTTGCTTTTCATCTAGAGCGTATGTACTATTGAATACCTTGAGACGCGATAAGCGGGTTGGGGATTCATCAGTGTATTTTTGATAATGCATCATTATTCTCCTTCTCTCAGATGAACCGTTTCGCGATCGCGTTGCGGGAATCAATAGCCGAATACATCCTGTCTATGTTTTTGTTGTAATCGGAGAATAGAGAGAGTAGTGGCTTTGTGTAGGGACATTCACAGATGTGCATTAGGATCTAGAGGATAATCGATTTGACTCAACATCCTCATTCAAACGGGTAGTTATCGGAGTTTATGACTGAAAACTTTGAGAACTCATCGGCTTCTCATCGAGATGCAGATATAGCGCTACGCGCCAGGGAATAGGCAATAGGCAATAGGCAATAGGTAATAGGTAATAGGTAATAGGTAATAGGTAATAGGTAATAGGTAATAGGTAAGGTAGAGTTTTGAGTTACAGCTCTTTGCGCTGTAATAAAGTACAGTAGATCAAAGTCCCCCTTCAGATCCCCCTCCCGTCCCCCTTCAAAAGGGGGAAGCCAAAGGATGCTTCGCTTTTTTGGCACGGGGATTTAGGGGGATCGACAATGTACCGCATAGCAGAGCAAACTGCTGTAACTTCCCCAGCTTCCCCAACTCCCCCAGCTTTTCCTATCTACTATGTTTGAGCGCAACTCGGTATTACTTACTTTCAGAGGGTACGGATTGAATCGGCGTCTCTGAACTCACGAGATTTTGAAATGTAGCGATAATTAAAGGTAAACCAATAGCCAGCGCCAGAATCAGCGCAATCCACTTTAACCAAATCGTCTTCGGGCGTCCTTTCGCCGGATAGCCACAAATCATGCAAATTTCATCATTCGTGCTAGTTAGGGAACCACACACCTTACAGGGTTCTAAAGCCATTGTTTTCCGGGAGGTCAAGCTATATTCATTCTAGCGCCGTGATCGTAGTAAGGGATGCGAGCCGATCAAATCATCGCCAAGAATCCTTTAACCGCGATCGCACATCCCTCTATATCCTTATCCCAAACCAGCACAGCCGATTGTAAATCAGCCACGACTAACAAACCGTCCCATCAGCAAGCTGACTCCGGTTTGGCAGAAACCACTTAACCCGCACGTCTCTCAAATTAAGTTGAGAAGGTGATTTGAAGGTTAAAAGTATGTCATTTTCAGGAACCGTGAGTAGCTATATTTCATCCTAATGAAGGATGATTTTGGCTACAAGTTGAGCTTACGCTGGGAAACATTCACCATTATCTCAAGTCAATACTCCAATTATTGTTTCGATAGATAGATTACATTATGGCTCAAACTCTTTACGTTAATCCTGCTACCGGAGACGATAGCGCAGCGGGTGATCAATCTGCTCCCTTTAAAACCTTGTCCAAAGCCCTGCAACAAGCCCAAGCTGATACAACCATCCAACTGGCGGCGGGAACCTATAATGCGACGAGTGGCGAGATTTTCCCACTACAAGTCCCATCTGGGGTTAAACTGGTAGGCAATGAACAGAATAAAGGCGATGGTATTGTAATTGAAGGGAATGGCGAGTATATTAGCCCCACGCTGGCTCAACAAAATATAACCCTTTTACTGGAAAATACAACAGAAGTGCGCGGTGTCACGGTGACGAATAAAGCCACACGCGGCACAGGGATTTGGATAGAATCGACTGATCCGACTATAGCTAATTGTACTTTCACTGAATGCGATCGCGAAGGGGTTTTAGCTACCGGAACCGCTAAACCTAACGTTGTTGATAATGACTTTATTGATAACGGTGGGAATGGCATCTCCTTTACCAAAAAGGCTCAAGGAGAAATTAAAGATAATACCTGTAAAGGAGCAGGTTACGGTATTAGTATTGATGGCGAGGCGACGCCGCGAGTTGTAGATAATCTTATTTCTGAAAACCGCTTTGGAATTGGGGTTTCTGAAAATTCTCAGCCCGTCTTGCGAAATAACACTATTGAAGATAATGAAGAAGACGGTATTGCTGTGACAGGTAATGCTGAACCCGATTTAGGTAAAAGTCAAGATGATCCGGGTAATAATATTTTTCGCAACAACGGCAAGTTTGCGATTCTCAACTCTAGTGATAATACCCTGGTGTCTTGGGGAAATCAGTTGACGAGTAATCAAGTGAGTGGATCAGTTCAAATTGAAGGCAGTATCAGCGATGGGGGCGATGATGATGATGGAGATGATGATGATGGAGGTCAACCACCGGATAGCTTCTCGGATATTCAAAACCACTGGGCAAAACCCTTTATTCAAGGATTACTTGACAAAGAATTAATTAGTGGCTTTTCAGATGGTACATTTAAGCCCGATGACAAAATGACCCGCGCTCAATATGCGGCGTTATTAGTGAAAGCCTTTAATCCCTCGGCTAAACGGGATGGGATAAATTTCACCGATGTTGCTGATGATTTCTGGGCAAAGAATGTGATTCAACAGGCTTATCGCGGCGAATTTCTATCGGGTTTTCCTGACAATAGCTTTAAACCCAATGATAATGTGCAACGGGCGCAAGTGATTGTGTCTTTAGTGAATGGATTGGGGTTATCAGCAAGCGATGAGACGGTGTTGAGTACCTATAGCGATCGCGACGCTATTCCGGATTATGCCAAAGATGAAGTCAACACGGCAACGAAGAAAGAAATTGTGGTGAGTTATCCGGATACAAAACAACTTGACCCCACCAAAGATGCTACCCGGGCTGAGGTGGCGGCGATGGTGTATCAGGCGCTGGTTGATGCCAATCAGGTGAGTGAAGTTAACTCAGACTATATTGTTAGCGCTACTCCCGATGATAACCAACCCAAAACATTCCCCGATATCCAAAAACACTGGGCAAAACCGTTTATTGAAGGATTACTCGACAAAGGCTTAATTAGCGGGTTTGGTGATGGTACATTTAAACCCAATGAAAAAATGACCCGCGCCCAATATGCGGCGTTATTGGTTAAAGCCTTTGACCCTGAACCGAAACGGGAAGCCAAGAACTTCCTGGATGTTAGTGATAAGTCTTGGGCAAAGGATGTGATTCAAAAAGCCTATCGCGGCGGATTTCTGTCTGGTTATCCCGGTGATATGTTCCGCCAGGGAGATAATGTTGAACGGGTTCAGGTTTTGGTGTCTTTGGTGAATGGATTAGAATTATCAGAATCCGATGATAATGCCTTAGATTTTTACGAGGATAGCGATGATATTCCTGACTATGGTAAGGAGGAAGTCGCTACAGCCACGAAAAAACAAATTGTGGTGAATCATCCTGATGTCAAAAAACTCGATCCAACCAAAGCGGCTACTCGTGGGGAGGTGGCGGCTATGGTTTATCAGGCATTAGTGGATGCTAATCAAGTGAGTGCGATTGATTCGGATTACATTGTGTCCGCTTAAAGGGGGAACGTATTAACCCATCATTTATGTAGAGACGTTGCATGCAACGTCTCTACAATG
>NZ_JBKHHI010000458.1:0-4927 GCF_046539235.1 Coleofasciculus sp. | reverse complement strand
TAGACTTACTTCATAATGGGAAAATGTGCCGTCATATAGGGTCTGATTTCAGATTCTGCTTCCATCAGTAGTTAAGCTAATTATCCTAACTGGAATAGCGCTGACTTAAGCGAAATATTGCCAATTCGTAGACCAGTAAATACAGCGCTTTTCAAGTAAATGAGGTACACAGACAGATCCCCGACAACTCCTACGAAGTCGGGGATCTTGCTTAAAACTGTACCTCATCAACCTGAAAGCTGCTGTAAATATCTTATCTTTAGGTTCAAGAAAGAATGGAACTTACTGGGTAACTCTTTGAACCCGTTTTAACGGGTTTAAGCTTTAAGCCAGAACTTTAGTTCTAGGCTTAAGTCAGCGCTCTCCTTCATAGAGAATTGCGATAACGAACAGTTGATTGCAGCAAAAAACCTATCCCCATTAATAGTAGTGGGATAGAAAACGCCGGTTCTGGAACGGATAGAGGTTCTACACCAGCATCTTGGAGCGCAGCGTATGCATAGTCTCCCCATAAAGCATGACCTTGAGCCGTTGGATGGATATCATCCCAGAATAAGTACTCATCGGGGTTAGAACATACACCCAATTCAGTGAAGCAAAAGTCAGTCACATTGGTAAAACCAAATTCATCGGGCTGGGTGACAACCTCTTGAAACAGAGACGCCAGATCAAACGGTATGATGTTTATATCATCATAGGTGAGACGCAAATCATCGAACATTGTCGTTAAACCCGCGTTATGTTCCGCACTCACTTGGGTGAGTTCCGCTTCTTCTCCCTCTATAATCGCTCGGGGCGTTTTGCCCAAATCGGGCAAGTTAGGAATAAAGAAATGGCGAGCGCCAGCTTCCGCTAAAGCCGTCACCCCAGTAAATAAATTGTTGATGGGTTCAGTACTATCGCGAAGCCCACCCTTACTATAATCATTATTACCTGCCCAGACAATATAAAGTGCGTCAGGATTAGCCGATGTTTGAGCAACATTCAGGTCATTAATAAACCCATTAATCTCGGTGAGAACTCCTACGTCTAACTGAGGATTGACATTACCCAATCCTGTCTTAGCACCACCAAAGGCAAAGTTAACGCTATTAGTTGCGGTAGCACCACCGAAATTAAAATTGACCGCTGGTGGGGTTGATGGAATGATTGGTTCTCCCACCGTTAATTCAGTCGATGGAATCAAATCAACGCCCAATTCCGATGTAAGAATGTCTATCCAGTTGTAGCCATTAGAAAAACGTCCTTTAAAATAAGGTGGACTAGGGGTAATCGATACAGGGAAACCTAATGAGTTGGCGGCTGACGTCACATTGAAGACATTACCTGGATCAGCGGAGCTATCGCTAAACACATAAATATGATTGAATTGGATTGCCTCAGAACTTAGCGGATAAATTAAAGATAAAATAGAAAATCCTGTGGCTATTGCGGTAATTTTCATCATTTGGATTTCGCACTCCTGTATTTAATTGGCGTTAATTTAGCGGTGATCTTCATCATTTTAATTTCACACTCCTGTCACTACTCTTATATACCTAATTCACAGGAAATGAGTATCTGAAAAACAAGTTGTATTGAATCTTTATCCTATTATTTTTTATAAATATTTATTGATGTAAAGGCTCATTAATTGTGTTTTAATGAAACAGGTAGGCAAATAGCAGTGATAGCAGAAGGCAGGAAACACAAGTCAAAAGGGTTCTGACTGGTACGTCATCGTTTTAGCGGGACAGCTATATCAATGAAATTTATTATAAAATTTAATAAAAAATATTAAAATAGTGAAAGAAATTTAATAGTGAGTTTAGATCAATTAAATTTAGATAACATTAATTGGTTCAATAGATAGATTTATGTTATCAGTCGTTCCGAAATCAATAGACGGGCTGGCTTGACAAAATCTTTACAATGAGAAACAATCCTGATGGCTGTGGTCTGTGTGGGCAGAGTAGAGTTCTATGTAGGGGCGGGTTTCACCGTTATCGTTTTTGACCCCATCCAGATATGACTAAACCCGCCCCGTCCAAATGCACAAATTAACTAGATAATTAACTCAGATCTCCCTTAAAATTGATAACTCAACACTTTAATCATCGAACCATTTTGGGGCAAATCTGAGGGTTTCAACATCAATGTATCCCTGTTCACCCGACTAACAGGCATTCCCTCCATCACCGTTAAAAACTCATCCACGGGTTCAATCCCATAGTCTCCCTGACAGGTTTCATCCGCTGCTTGGGTACGGAAATGAGTTGGGATGACCATCTTCGGATTCAACACCGCGATCGCGTCTTTCGCCTCCCTCGGATTATAGGCTTTAATACTGCCACCCACAGGCACAAATGCCACATCCGGACGCCCCATGAGAATTTTCTGCTCAATTTCAATCGGTGCGGCTGCGCCACCTAAATGGAGCAATTTGATCCCGCTTTGCTCCCATTGCCATGCCACATTATTCCCCAATCGGCGTCCCCCGTGGCGATCATGAGGTATACTAATCCCTTGGAATCGAATCCCCCCAATCTGATAAACTCCCGGTTGAAACAAGATACGCGGATTTCCTGGCAATCCCTCAGCCGCACCTTCATCCAACAACTGAGAACTAATTAAAACCAAATCAGACTCCACTTTGGGTGGACGATAACCTGCTGTACACCCGACTGTCCGAAACGGATTCACCAAAATCCGCATCCCTCCACCTGTAAACAAAAAACAGGTATGTCCTAACCACTTAACTGTCAGTGTTCCACTCGCCGACTGCGCCTCAGCCGACTGAAATTGTGCAGCCAATGTCGTTCCCAAAGTGCCAAGCACCCCTGCACCCACGTAGCGCATCAACTGTCGCCGTTTCATCGTTAGTTAATCAATACTCCTCAAATTTAAGCTAGAACCATGGGGTTTTGAGTCGATGCTGGAAGAGAAACGAGGAAATTTTGCAATAACTGTTTACCGCAATCGGTCAAAACACTCTCTGGATGAAATTGGACGCCTTGAAGGTGGGGATAGTTCCGGTGTCTCACCCCCATAATTGTGCCATCTTCCACCCAAGCGGTAATTTCCAGCGCCTCTGGACAGGTTTCTCGCTCAATTACTAGACTGTGATATCGAGTGGCGATAAAGGGATTGGGCAAATTATGGAAAACACCGACGCCGGTGTGATAAATTTCAGAGGTTTTACCATGCATCAACAGGGGGGCGGAGATAATTTTGCCGCCAAAGACTTGACCAATACTTTGATGACCCAGACAAACGCCTAAGATAGGTACAGTTGCACCAAGTTGGTGAATTAACTCACAGGAGATACCCGCATCATCTGGGCGTCCGGGTCCTGGGGAAATAACGATCCCATCAGGATTTAATTGGCGCAGTTGATCTAGGTCAATTTGGTCATTGCGGTAAACCTGAATATCAGCAGCAACAGGCAATGTGAACCCCAGTTCCCCTAGATACTGCACCAAGTTATAGGTAAAACTGTCGTAGTTATCAATGACAACAATCAAAATTTACACTCCTTTTGCAAATAACCCTAACCACGACAAAACATTACACTGTAAATTTAAGTTAAAAAAATAGCTTAGCGCATCAGTAACAGGATGCGAGTCACCAAGGGCGGTAAAAGTAGGGAACCAGCAACGAGTAGGGCTGCGATCGCGGAGATAAGCACAGCACCTGCCGCACAGTCTTTGGCAACTTTTGCCAGCTTATGATAGGACTGTTTAACGGTTAAGTCAACCACCGCCTCAACTGCCGTATTCAGCAATTCCAGGGTCATCACTAGCCCACTGGTCAAGCCAATCACGGCAATTTCTACAGGCGGCAACTCTAACAAAATCGCCAAGCTGATTGCCACTGTGCCAATCAGGGTATGAATGCGAAAGTTCCGTTGGGTGACAAAGGCATAGCGAACTCCCGCCCAAGCATATTTAAAACTAACCATTAGGGTTGGGGCAATGCACCAAGCCAAGTCGCGTTTGAATCTCTGATTCGGGTCGGACTCTGGCGGATTTGGCAGTGACAAGTCATGCACTATCGACCGGGAACTTGGAACCAAGTATTGAGAATTGGGAGAGTGAGTATTGTGATAAACCATGGGGATTGAATTCCATTGCTAGTGATGAACTGACACCGAATCCAGTGTCATTATACGGGTAACGTCAAGTTGACAATCTGTAGCAAAGCCTGCTGCTGGTTTAGCATTCGCTGTAGGCTTTCCTGATCCGGATGATCCCACCCTAAAAGATGTAGCAACCCATGGGTTGCTAACCAAGCCAATTCTATTGTTAAGGGATGACCCTGCTGTTGGGCTTGGCGATAAGCGGTTTCCACTGAAATGACTAAATCGCCCAGGTAGACTGATTCAGCCGCTTGCATGTCTGGAGGTATCTGAGGGGAGTCTACCTCTAATGCGGCGAAGGCGAGTACATCAGTGGGTTGATTTTTGTGGCGGAACTGAGAATTAAGTGCCTGAATTTCTGCGTCATCACTCAGGCGTAGTGTCAGTTCATAGGTCGGCGCTGGCGGACTATCGGGGTGGAGTGTTTCTAGCCATTGGCTGAACCAATGTTCCCAAGTGGAGGTGGAAATTGGGTTCGTCAGGGAATTCGCTTCCGGAGTCGCTGACTGGGAGGCTTCAAAGAAACAATCCTGCACTATTAGTTCGATATTCACGCTTTGCCGCCTCTGGTGTGAGATGAGCTATGGGAACATTAACGAGTCAGGTAAGCTAAACCAATCAGCACAGCTAATAGACCCATGGTGGTTAGAAAAAAGTGTTGTAGGGATTTGCCTCCTTTACGCACCATGTTACGCATGGCTAATTTCACGTAACTAGGTTTCGGTTCATTCAAAGCGGCGTTGGCTGGTGTTGGCTGTTCAGCAAACGGCGGCTTCGCTGTATCCGGGGGGGTTGAGGATTGACTCATCA
>NZ_JBKHHI010000457.1:0-4936 GCF_046539235.1 Coleofasciculus sp. | reverse complement strand
CGGGCGCGGCTATATTGGGCTTCCGTGACGATACCCACTTGTGCGCCAGTCAGGGAAATTGCGGGTTGTCCTAATTCCTGCAACGCCATCGCTAGCAGCGCGATGGAAACTTGTTCGCCAGTGGAGAGTAACATATCCATTTCCCGACGGCTGGGATTGGCGGAAATTTCATGAGCCAGTTTGACCAACCCATCCGTCGTTTTACCCATGGCTGACACGACGACGACTAAAGAGTTACCCGCTTGAACTGTTTTAAATAGGCGTTGGGCAACGGTTTGAATCCGCTCAACTGATCCAACCGAGGTTCCACCGTATTTTTGGACAACCAGCACCATAAATCTTGCTCCTACACCTTGTCATTTGTCATTTGTCATTTGTCATTTGTCATTTGTCAAGAGTCAGGGAGCAATTACCCTCCTACCTGATGCAGGTACTCTACTAACTCACAAAATCCATCACCTTCTGTAGCGACGGTTACATAAGCAGGTTTATAGTCTAGCTCATCGGTATAATCCAGAACATTAGCAACGCCTACGGATAGGGGAAATAGCTGGGGGTTAAATAAACTGGCATCGTTGGGACTATCACCAACTGTCAGCACTTGTTCCGGTTGATACTGGGGAAAATGGTCACGTAACACTTGGATTAACCCAGTCGCTTTATCCTGAGATCGGGGTTTGATGTGACATTGTACCGAACTGTAGGTAAATCCCCAATCCATTGAGATACAAAGGGCGTTGAGGTGTTCGAGTTGCTCCACGCTGAGATGGCGATTATCAAAAGTCCAATCGGTGATCCGAAAGCGATTGTCAGCGGATTCGTGAAGCTGGGGAAATTCAGATTTGAGACGTTGATAGGTTTGTGCTAACTGTTGACGATGAGTGGTTATGTCAGCAATTGTGGATAAAAAGACAGGTTGCTCCCGATTAGCTGGATAATATAATCCACCATTTTCTGCGATCGCGCCCTGTACGGGTAAATAATTCACCAAACCACTCACCCAGCCGGCGGAACGACCGGTGACAATCAGTACCGGGATATCTGCCGCTTGTAAAGTTTCCAACGCTTGCAGCAAATCCCCACTAAATTTACCCTGTCGTGTTAACGTTCCATCCATATCTGTGGCAATCAGACGTAGAGTTTTCCAGCAATGGGCGGCTATTGCTGAGTTCATCGATAAAAAAGCCATAGATTATTGTGTAATGGGTGCTATATCTTGGATTATCCAAATTCGTCATGGCAATACTATCACCAGACCAACGCAATTATTATTATCTTCTAGCCGCCGAACGAGCCGGAATTCACAAGCCAATTTTGGCGGCTCTTGATCAGGTTCATTCGTCTCCGACTCTGGCTGATGAAGAAACAGGATTAGGCATCTCGCCTGCCAATCGGGTATCGCCCGATCAGGTGAATACGTTTCCCGAACAAGTGCAATATGCTGCTAATGTTATCCGATCGCTGACTGATAGTTTAATTGCTCAGGGACAGCCAGGGAGTGATTTATGGCTGTCGGAACAGGGACGCTATAGTGACAAGTTCCTGCAAAACGTGGCTAGAGGATATGTACCGCCAGCCAGTCAACCCCATACAGCACGTTTAGAACCGAGTAACTTTGAGTCCCTTAAACAAGCCTATCTAGCTGATTTAGCCGCCGACTTCAGCAGCGAAAATCTGCCCCAAAATCTTGCCTATCTAGATAAAGCCTTACTGACTATTGTGGAGCGACTGGGTGAGTATTATCGGGGATTACCTCATCAACGAGATGCGTTGCTAGAAGCGGTGCGGATTTGGCGGAAACTGGATACCCAGGATGCTACCATTGCTTCTTTAGTGCCAACGGATCAGGTGGCGTCAGTGCTTGAGGATGAATCGAAATTGGATATTCCCCTGAAGCAATTTATGGGACGGGTTTCTGCCAACTATAGCGGTTATCCCCATCAAAGAGAGGCATTGCTGCGCCTAAGTCAACTATGGCGTCAACTGCGAACCCGAGAAGAAGCGATCGCGTCTTTGGAAAAAAGTGCCTCCCCCGAAGAAGATCTCGATATTATTGATCCGGCGCTAATTGCCTTCGTCGAGCGTGTGCCGAAGTTCTACCAAGGACAAGGTAGCCAACGCAATGCCCTCACTGAAGGCTTTCGACTCTGGAATCAATTCGACTCCCGCGCCACGGTATTAAGTCATCTAGGCATTAATCCAGACATCCTGCAAGCGAGTACCACTGATCCCACCACTATGCAAAAACTGGCAGCGGAATTGGATCGAGAACTGATCAGCTTTGTCGGCAAGATACCCAAAGACTATAAAGAAGAGGACAACCAACGGGAAGCATTAATCCGTCTGGTGCAACTTTGGCGGGATTTGCCCAGCAGAAATCAGGCAGTGCAATCTCTCCTGGAAGACCAAAAACGGATGAATGAAGCCCGTCGCCAAGCCCAAGAAGCACCGCCCCAGCCCACACCTGTAGTCATTCCCAAACGTCCTGAACGGTGGACACCCTACAATATTCAGCTATTAGCACCAATTATTCCCGATGGTAGCTTTACCTGGGCAGAAGCCACCCATGGAGGTACGCGCATGCCCCCCAACCAAGCTACAGTGGATGCTATAGTTCGCATTGCGAAACTGGCACAACGGGCACGCGATCGCATTGGGCGACCTTTTATTGTCACCAGTTGGTATCGTCCCCCTCACATTAATCGAGCCGTTGGGGGTGCCAAGTATAGTCGGCATCTGGTGGGAGATGCCATGGATTTTGTGTGTGAAGGGTTAAGTGGGAATCAGATTTATTGGTCTCTGGAACCGTGGTGGCCCGGTGGTTTAGGTCGCTATAGTCGATTTCCTAATTTGTGCCACATTGATGCTCGCAGCTACCGGGCACGCTGGCGCCACTAAGGGTAAAACTCAGCACGAACACCTCTGTTTGCTGCTACCTTTTTCCAGGACTGTAATTCAAAATCTGCATGGGTGCATCTGTAATTGAAGCGACAAATCGACGGGCCACACAAATCCAGAACAATCTAACCTTCATGGCGGAGTCCTAGGGGACTTTCGCAAGAGTTGACGACTCGGTACAGTGTTTTCCCCACCGACAAAAAATGGCTGTCGGTATACCCCAGCAGATTTAGCAAGGGCGAGATTGCAGCCGATGCACTCCCTGGAAGGCATTCTAGAAATAACTCTTACGTTTTCTCCTGCAGGCATTATGTCCAGTTCGATTATCCCTAGAGAATCTACATTAGCTCAAGTTTCTCAGCCGTCACCCACGGCTGTCTCTCCTTCACCCCCAAACAATCAGTCTTTCGGATCACCCTGGATGTTTGTCTCCATGGGACTGTTCTTACTCGTGATCGGCTTACTGGTCTATGGCAAAATGCAATTGAATGCCGTGACGAAAAAGCTTAAATTTGAGCAGTTTAAAACCAAAGATCTCCAGAAAAAGTTGAAGTTGGCGCTCAACACGATCCGTAAAATGGAAACCAATCCGGATTTGGTTCACTCTCGCGAGTTCAATTTAGACTATCTGCGATTGCGGATGGAAGAAGAGGTGTTCCATTTTGCCATTGTGAATCAAATCAAAATCAAGGTTAAACAAATCATCAGTGTGGCGCTACGACCGAATCAGGCGGCTCAAAGCGCGATTGGAATTGCCAGCACGACAGGGAGGCAAGTTGATGAACTGTTTGATGTCAAGTACGAGACGGAAAGCAGTGGTAAACGTACCATGCGAGTTCTGTTCCGGATTCAAATTAAGTTGACAAAATTACCCACTCAAGCCACCTCAGCCACGATTAGCCAGATTATTGATTGTATCGAAACCTTTCTCTCTCCAGAGGATGAAAGCTGGCAACCCACGATTCAAGGACGAATTGTTTCAATTCACTGGGATCAAAAAGCTAAACCGACTCCTTTACTGGTGCTTCAGCAATCTAGTGAGGGGGTTAACGTGACCTTACGAACAAATCGGGCGCGGATGCACTGAACTTATTTAGGGGTTCTCAATCATTAGATAAACTTGCTCAAACTTCAACGTTGTGCTTAACTCAAATAACTGATGTCACATTTTTTTCAATTTTATAATGTATTACTTATGACCCTTCGCTTCGTTCAAGGGCAGGCTGATTACTTCTGTGAATATGTCCATCTTCGATATGAATAATCCGATCCGCAATATCTAAAATCCGATTATCGTGGGTCACGATTAGAATGGTGCATCCTTGTTCTTTTGCCAACTGTTGCATTAATTCCACTACATTCCGTCCAGATTGACTATCCAAAGCTGCGGTGGGTTCGTCGGCTAAAACTAACTGAGGACGACTTACTAACGCCCGCGCGATCGCAACCCGCTGCTTTTGTCCGCCAGAAAGGTTATCCGGGTAGTGATTAAGATGATTGGCTAAACCAACTTTGGTTAATATCGCTGTTGATTTCGCTACCGCCTCAACGGGAGAAATATCCGGGTGAAGTTCCACCGACATTTGCACGTTTTGGCAAGCCGTAAGACTCTTGAGCAAATTATGAGATTGAAAGATATAACCAATATGGCGGCGCACTTGCACCAGTTTTTCTTCTGTCGCACCGACGAGTTCCTGTCCTAAAACTTGAACAGAACCGGATTGGGGTGAACGTAAGCCCCCAATTAGCGTTAACAAGGTCGTTTTACCTGAACCAGAAGGACCTGTCATTAAAACAATTTCTCCAGATAATAGTTCTAGGTTAATATCAAAGATAATTTGTTTGCGTAGAGAACCTTTACCAAAGCAATGGTTTAGATTTTTAATCGAGACCACAGGAGATTGACGTAATACGTGATAAGTCATAACTCATAAATATATTATGATTTTATACCTCTCTTGTCGGGGCGGGTTTAGGAACAATTGTCGGGGCGGGTTTAGGGAATCTGTAGGGGCGGGTTTAGGGACTAAATTCAGAT
>NZ_JBKHHI010000456.1:0-4951 GCF_046539235.1 Coleofasciculus sp. | reverse complement strand
TCTGTTGCACGGGGGAGACCAGAGGATGCTTCGCTTCTGTTGCACGGGGGAGACCAGCGGATGCTTCGCTTTTTGTTCCATGGGGGAAGCCACGGGATGCTTCGCTTTTTTTGGGGGATGACAAAAGATGCTTCGCTTTTGTTTCAAGGGAGAAGGGGAACCAGAACCATCCCTGGCCGATTGGCTTGTTTCAAGCTATAACATCAAAATTGACCCTAACCTCGTGTCATTTTGATATGAGCCATAATCTGTTGCTTTCTAGAATCTGAAGTCATCGAAAAGCCTCGCTGAGGAATGGTGATCGAGCGTTTGATGTGTTCCATGATTCGCTGTTTCCGTTGGTCTGAGTTAGCCATGTTGAGTCCATTGAATGTTACTGTATATTAAGTTATCTTAATATATTCGTTAAGTAATGTGAACAGTTCCCAAAAATTAATGGACGATCGCTCCGATTGGATTTACAGCTACCCGACACTAGAGACGGGGAGATTACTCAGACGCTACAAGCGGTTTTTTGCCGATATTCAGCTTACATCAGGGGAAACCATTGTCGCCCACTGTCCGAATACGGGTCCAATGACAGGCGTTTCCACCCCTGGAAGTTTAGTTCAGGTATCCCGCAGTGATAACCCCAAGCGCAAATTAGCCTACACCTGGGAGATGATCCAAGTCAACGACACCCAACCAACTTGGGTGGGGATTAATACAGCCCGACCCAATCGGGTGATGAAGATCATCCTGGAACAAAGGCTGATTCCGGAATTAGCCAATCGCTACAGCCAAATTCGCCCCGAAGTGGTTTATGGCGCAAACCGGAAAAGTCGGGTCGATTTTTTACTGACGGGGGATAACGAAGCGCCTCCCATCTACTTAGAAGTGAAAAATACGACTTGGGCGCAGGGAACCTTAGCCTTATTTCCCGATACTGTCACCACAAGGGGACAAAAGCACCTACAAGAACTCCAGCAGTTACTACCCCAAGCCAAAGCTATTATGCTTTATTTTATCAATCGGGGGGACTGCGATCGCTTTAGCCCGGGTGACAGTACTGATCCCGTTTATGGCAAACTCTTGCGAGAGGCGGTTCTCCAAGGGCTTGAGGTGTTACCCTGTCGTTTTGAGATTACTCCCCAAGGTATTCGTTATCTAGGGTTAGCCGAGTTTGTTGTTGATTAGAGATGATCGAAGTACCCGCCTACCCCATTAGTTAAGCATAATTATGTGACACCGCATACATCAGATGAGGGTGAGTCGAGATACCTTAATTCTGACGCCGCCTACGATATGCATACAACCGCGATAATCGGGGCAATACCGATAAATGCAGTTAGCTTCCCCATCTTCCAGACGTTCCACGCCTTACGTCTCTACTACCCCATCTCTCCAATCCTTCAGATTAAGGCAAAGGTCGAGACGGAGGCACTTGCAGCTCAGATGAAGCCGTCAGCGTTTGGTATAAGCGTTCAGATAAGATGCGGTTAGCTTCCTCGGTCAAATGAATGGCATCCCAAAACGCCCGATCAGAAAAATCGTTATAAACATCGTAGAAGTTCAGCGTTTTCACATTTTCGGGATACCAGCTTTGAAGCTGATCCAGTGATTTGGCTAAAGCAAAATAGCCATCTTGGATTCGGGTCTGATAATCTGCTCCCAATTCAACCAAAATTTCCTGCTCTCTGAGTGAAATCTGTTGGTTACCCCCACGACCCGTAATTTCGGGTTGTATGGCGATAATTAAAGGAATTCTCGCCCCAGTTGCCAAGCGAATCATTTGCTTGTGGCGATCGCGGTAACGGGTAACCCTTTCTTGCAGTTCCTCTGAGTCAGCAGGAAGATAGTTGGCTAGGTGGGCTGTACCATTCAACGCCGCTAAACTCAGCCGACTCACCGAGGGTTGGGGACGTACTATCCAGTATTGGATGGCTTTAACTAGATAGGTGTTGGTCACCACAGAGGTTAACTCTTGGCGGAGGTGCGTCCAAAAATGCCCAGAGGCATTACTGAGAAATTTTTCAATATGGGGAATGTCTGTTGCTATGCGATCGCTCGGTAGGAGCAAGTCCATGTATCCATCCAAAACAATGATCGCGTCAGGTTGGTAGGGCAAAATTTGCAACGCTAACTGAGCCAATTCATTCCCTGATGCATACCCCGGTACAGCCGCATTAATCACCCGATATTGACCATCTTTAATTTTAGGAGGCAACGCCAACGCCTTTTCTAAATCCGGTTTATAGAAGGGCAAATCTGTCGGTCGATATTTCTCCGGAGAACGCTGCTGTTGAGCAACCCGTTCCTTCAGACGCGCTTCCAGTTGAGCCGCGATAGTGGCTTGATTACTGGGATTCCATTGACCGAATGCTGTTGATCCTCCCAGCAAAAAAATCCGAAATTCATTGTTGGGTTTGGCTAAGGGAACAGGTTCAGTGTGGCGGAATCCTTGGGGATTAATCTGCCAAAAATTGCTAGTTTGCTCGCCTTCAAGCTGATAGCCGACAGCGAGACTACGGTGGGCAGCAAGTCGCCCCTGTTCGGATAAACCCTGGTAAGGCTGGTCATTTTCATTCAAAAACTTGAGGCGGTAAACATTCACGATCGCTGGTTCACCCTCGTAAGCAGCTAGCTCAGCGGTTTTGCCCATGACACCCACCAACAGCCGAGTGGACAATTCTAGGAGAATCAAGACAATCGGAATCGCTAAAACGATCGCGAGCAATGGGAAGGGACGGCGGCGCTTACGGTAGGTGCGACGGCGGCGCGACTTGAACATCAAATAATTTTCCTCAAATCATCACAGAATCGGGCGGCTGCGTTGCTAAACTTAACACGGATGCGGCTATATGACCGACATTAAAACGTGATAGTCACTGCTGATCGCGGGTTAAACATCCAATTTTGTACAGAACTATCCATTATACCTATGCCCTGCAAACTACTCTTTGTCTGCCTTGGTAATATTTGCCGTTCTCCCTCCGCCGAGAACATTATGAATCACTTAATTGAACAAGCGGAACTTCAGCAGAGCATTGTCTGCGATTCGGCGGGGACGGGTGATTATCATATTGGTTCTCCTCCCGATGAACGCATGACTCTAGCCGCCAACCAAAGGGGAATCATCCTCAAGGGCAAAGCCCGACAGTTTCAAGTCTCTGATTTTGAAGCGTTTGACCTGATTTTGGCGATGGATCGGGAGAATTTACGCGACATTCTGTTCCTAGATGCGACGGGGAAGTATCGGGATAAAGTGCGATTAATGTGTGATTTTGCCACTCGTCATCGCATACGAGACGTTCCTGATCCATACTATGGGGGTTCAGAGGGATTTAACCAAGTGATTGATTTACTCCTTGATGCTTGTGAGGGGTTGTTGGAGTATGTAATTAAGACCTATTCCTTACCTGCCAAAGGCAAAGCCCAATGAGCTTTTTTGAGAAAATCAATGCCGCGATCGCCCAAAATCAAAGTTTACTGGTTGTCGGACTCGATCCTAACCCGGAAATGATGCCCAAGCGTTACGCCACTGGAGAATATTCCGGTGATCTGATGGATGGGTTAAGGGATTGGTTGCACTTGATTATCCAGCAAACAGCGGATTTAGTCTGCGCCTATAAGCCCACATTTGGCTTTTACAAGGCGTTGGGCGCACCGGGACTAGACTTATTAGAACAGACACTCGCGGCGATTCCTGACTCCATTCCGATTATTTTAGATGCCAAACATGGTGACCTAAACACCAGCACCGTCTTTGCCGAAACCATTTTCACGCGATCGCGGGTGGATGCGGTTACGCTGAGTCCTTATTCTGGACAAGACCATGTTGCACCCTTTTTAATTTATCCCGGTAAAGCCGTCTTTATTCTCTGCTGCACCTCCAATCCGGCGGCTGTCGCGATTCAGCAGTATCCCCAACCCCAAACCCCCCTTTATTTGCAAGTGGTTAAAGAAGCCAAAACCTGGGGTTCACCCGAAGATTTAGCCCTAGAAGTTGGCACAACTTCACCAGACATATTGGCAAAGATTCGGGCAATTGCCCCAGAACGCTTAATTTTAGCCCGGAGTATCTGGGCGGAGGGGGGCGCTGAACTCAACCAAATTTTAGCGGCTGGGTTAAATGCCAATGGTGAGGGGTTATTAATTCCAGTTCCCCAAGATATGTTAGCCACAGAGGAACCCGCCGCCGCGATAAAACCCCTACGAGAGGAGATTAATCAGGCAAGAGGAAAAAAGATTCAACAGGGTTCTGCTTGTGACCTATGGATGCCCGATGTCTGTTTTCTAGAACAACATCCCCATCAAGATTTAATTCTGCAACTTTATGACATTGGCTGCATTTTATTTGGCGAATTTGTCCAAGCATCTGGAGCCGTTTTTCCCTACTATATTGATTTGCGAAACGTTATATCTAATCCCCAACTTTTCCATCTAATGCTGAGTGCTTATGCCGAGATTCTGCAAACCTTAACCTTTGACCGGATTGCCGGGATTCCCTATGGCTCATTACCCACAGCAACTGGGTTATCCCTGCGCCTGCATCACCCAATGATTTTTCCCCGCAAGGAAGTGAAAGCCCATGGGACGCGACGGGTGATAGAGGGTCACTTTGAGCCAGGGGAAACGGTAGTAGTGGTGGATGATATTTTGATTAGTGGGAAGAGTGTGATGGAAGGGGCGGCGAAGTTGGAGACAGGGGGATTAAATGTGCAGGATATTGTTGTATTTATTGATCATGAAGGTGGGGTGAAGGATAGATTGAAGGCTAATGGTTATCAGGCGCATTCCGTGTTAACGATTTCGGAAATTACCCAAACTCTGTATCAAGCGGGGCGGATTACTCAGGAACAATTCCAAGCATTTAACCACAGTGTTAACTAAGTGAACGTCCCACGCCTTAATTTAAGTTCGTGTTAAGTTCGTAGTTGCGCTTTAGCGCCATAAACACTATAGCGCTGAC
>NZ_JBKHHI010000455.1:0-4952 GCF_046539235.1 Coleofasciculus sp. | reverse complement strand
TCTTGCTCACTACATTGAGCATCTTGCTCACTACATTGAGCATCTTGCTCACTACATTGAGCATCTTGCTCGCTACATTGAGCATCTTGCTCACTACTAATACCCAATTTAAATGCATGACAGCTTAACTTGTATTGTCCCCCAACATCATTCTGCATGAGTCTCTCAGGTTGAGAGATATATCGCTATGATCATGAATTTATGACATCTATGAAGCGTCGTCAGTTTATCCAATTGGCTACATCGGCTTTAGCAACCGTCGGCTTAAGTCACTTAGATTTACAGCGCCAATCCTTACGCTATGGCAAAGTCTTAGCCCAAAGCACTCCCCGCAAACTCGCCCTGTTAGTGGGGATTAACCAGTATCCCACAAATAGCGATCGCTTTACTAGCCTCTCTGGATGTGTCAACGATGTTCGCTTACAGGAACAACTCCTGATTAATCGCTTCGGCTTTCAGCCGGAGGATATCAAGGCGGTTACGGATACCGAGGCGACTCGTGATGGCATTTTAACCGCCTTTGAAACCCATTTAATTCAGCAAGCCAAACCCGGAGATGTGGTGGTATTTCATTTCTCGGGACATGGTTCACAAGTCATTGATCCCAATCCCATTGATCCGACTTATCCCCTGAATAGTTCCTTTGTTCCGGCGGATGAACATTGGCAAGCCGAGGAAGGTATCGTCAATGAAATTACCGGACATACCCTATTTTTACTCATGTTCGCCCTGAAGCAGAAAACCGACAACGTTACTGTGGTACTGGATAGTTGTCATTCTGGGGGCGGAACCCGGGGAAATGTGAAAATCCGGGCGATTCCTGGGGGGATGGATTTCCGGATCAGTCCCGAAGAAGTCGAGTATCAACAACAATGGCTGAAACGACTGAATCTATCCCCTGAAGACTTTATCAAATTGTATCAGCAAGGCGTCGCCACTGGCGCGGTGATTGCCTCAGCCCAACGGGAACAATTCGCGGCGGATTATCCCTTTCCCGGGTTTTATGCCGGAGCTTTTACCTATCTACTCACCCAAACATTATGGCAGAATAACCATGATGTGGAAAGTGCGATCGCGGGGATTGAACGGGATATGCGATTCCTGTCTACCCAAATCCCCCTGGTAGAGGTTCCCCCGAATAGTCGCCATCAACGAGAACCGATTTATTTCACAGAACCCAAAACCCTCCCCGCCGAAGGTGTGGTGACAAGCGTTGAAAATAATCGGGTACAAGTTTGGTTAGGGGGTATTTCCCAAGAAAGTTTAGAAGCGATTTCTGAAGGGTCTATTTTTACCCCTCCATTCCGCAGTCGTGGCGAAACGCCCAAAGTTGAATTAATCTCACGCAACGGGTTAATTGCTGAAGCCCAAGCCGAAGGAAACGTCCAACCGGGAGAATTATTACAGGAATTTTCCCGCACGATTCCCAGGGATTGGAAACTCCATATTGGACTTGATCCGTCGTTAAGTCAGGAGACAGAAACAGCCCAAACTGAACTAGAATCCCTACAACGGATGCAAGCCATTCTTCCCCAACCTGGAGAGTTTCCCTATCCGGTAGATGTGCATTATATTCTCAGTCGGATGACGGATGAGTATCAGCAGCAATTGTCATCAGAAACGTCGAAAAAAATGCCACCTGTGGATAGTTTAGGTTTATTTTCTCCCGCCTTAGAAGTGATTCCCGATTCCTTTGGCATACCGGGAGAAACGGTGACTCAGGGAATTGAACGGTTACAGGGGAAACTTAAATCCCTATTAGCGGCGCGAATTATGCGAATGACGCTAAATGCTGAATCCTCACGACTGAATTTAGAGGTGACAATGGGTTTAGAAAATCGTCCCGAAATTGTCGCCCAAGCCTTTACACCACGGGGGTGTCGTCAAGATGACAGTAAATGTCCACCGTTAGGGAGTCGAGGGGAATCTGGGCAACTTCTGAGTCATCAATTATCCGTAGGAGATGCGTTTCAGTTTAAAGTTACGAATCGGGAAGAGAATGATTTACATTTGGGAATTATGTTGGTTGATCCAACGGCTGGAATTACCGTGTTGTTCCCCAATGAATTGCAGGAAACATCACGGCAAGATCCGGATAATGCCACCCGGATTAAAGCCAATCAAACGCTGTCAATTCCCAATCCGAATAAAGATGAATTTGTCTTTATTGCAGAAGAGGCGGGCTTGGGTGAAGTCTTAATTGTCGCCAGTGATCAACCCTTTACCAAAGCCTTACTCAAACTGCGTACCCTTGCCAGAGGGAAAAAGGGGATAATTTCGACGCGGGGAGAAGACTCATTGGAGATAATTAATGATTTAGTTGATGATGTTAGTCGGGGCGCCCAGGTAGGAGTGAGGCGGAGGATTCGCACCTCACAAATGGCAGCGCTTTCGATTACATTTAACGTGGTTTAACCCCGTAGGGTGCGTTCGTTCGTAGTAAGGGAACTTTAGCCCTTCTTCCGTTTATTAAGCAAAGCAGCGTTTCAACAGGATGTTACGTTTGCCAAATACACGTTGGGAGAGGGCGCACGTCGGTGCGCCCCTACGGTTTTGCAATTAATTCCACTCGCCTTGTAATGTAAACGCTGCCCAATAATAGGGAGATTTCCATTGGGTTTCCTGCTGCATTTGTAACTGAGTTTCCCGCAACGCTTGGGCAGGCTTCAATCCATCATTCAACATTAACTGATAAAATCGAGTCATAAACTCCGCCGTTGCTGCATCATCCACATTCCACAAACTCACCACTAAACGCGGCGCCCCCGCATACATAAACCCTCGCGTCAAACCGACTAATCCTTCGCCTCTAATTTCTTCTCCTAATCCCGTTTGACAGGCACTTAATACCACTAATTCCGCTGGCAGATTTAGGTTAAAAATATCATGGAGACGTAAGAAGCCACTTTGGGGATTCCCTTGTTTATCCACTAAGGATAACACCACACCGGATAATTCGGGCGCTTCACTATTGAGAATTCCGTGAGTGGCTAAATGAATGATTTGATAATTTTGCAGTTGGGGATTGTCGATAAAGTCACGATTGGCATCAAAGTCAAAGGCGTTAACTTGGGTGGCTGATGCTACTAAATTGAGAATCGCTTCGGCTTCAGTGCGCGTTCCAGGGAGGCGATTTAATTCAATGTCAGAAACGCGAACGGAACGGTTGAGTAAGAGTTGGTTTAAATCCAGTTCTGTGCCTCGGCTTGAGGCAGTTTTGAGGCGGTTATCATTATCCATGAAAACCGGATCAGCCAGAATCGCTAATTGTTGGGGTGCTTTCTGGCGTCCGTTAATTTGGTCACGAATAATCCCTAAGGTGGAACTGGAGGGTAAGTTGACCAGTTCGTATTGATTGATTAGGGGAGTAGGAGTATCGGTATCGGCAGTTTCCGGAGTGGCTAAAGCAGCAAAAGGAATGTATTGTAATGCCCCATCCGCGACAACGACAATGCGTTTTTTGGTTAATTGTTCAGCCACTTGTCCGAACAGGAGTTCACTCAGTTGTGCCACAGAATTTAAGTTATCACGGGGAACAACTTTAGCAATGCCTCTGGGATTGCCAATTTCATAACCGGGAATTTGTAAGAGGTTATAGAAACGTCGGGCGAGGGTTTCAATTTCATCTCCGGGAGGAAGTTGATAACTGGTAAGGCTATCTTTGGTGACTGCCCACAGATAACTATTCTCCTCTCCTAATGAATACTGTAATAGAATAGTGTCTTCATCCAGAATCTGTTGTTGAACTTGTTCTAAGGTGAGGGGTTGGGGATATTTCAGCGCGGCATATTGAGGACTTGTCGCCCGGATTTGGTCTTGCAGTTTTTGATAGTCGGCTAAAAGTTGTTGTCGTTGTTGTTCAATGGCGGTTTGTTGGGCTGGGGTGGATTCAGGATTACTATAGATTTCAATCCGTTGTTTTTCCGTCGCATCGAGTTTGGCGTTTAAGGTTTGTTCTTGTTGGAGTAAGTCAGGATCTACACCTTCTCGAATATTGGCATTGGCTTCGGTGAGTAATTCTAATAGCGTTCTGGCGCGAGAACGTTCACTGATGTGGAAGGCTTGTTTGTCATAGCCTTGATCAGGATTTTCTTGATGCAGTTGCATCAGCAGGTCGATGTAGAATTGGTAACGATGCTGTACAGTAGCAAAATAGGTTTGGCGTAGTTCCGGACTGGCAACCTTAGTCCGTAAATCTTCGATAATCTCAATCGAGGCTTGCATTTGAGTCAACGCTGGTTGGAGATTGCCTTGGTCTCTTTCTGCGCCGGCGATATTGTAAAGAGTTACAGCTTCCCCGGCGCGATCGCCTACAGCCTGGGATAAAGGTAAAGACTGTTGGTAGTACTCTAATGCTTGTTGTTTTTCTCCTAAGTCATCATAGACATGACCAATATTATTCAGGGTTACAGCTTCCCCGGCCCGATCGCCCACAGCCCGCCTTAAGGGTAAAGACTGTTGGTAGTACTCCAATGCCTGTTGTTTCTCTCCTAAAGCTGAATAGACACCACCAATATTATTCAGAGTTACAGCTTCTCCGGCGCGATCTTCGAGTTTCCGATAAAGAGGTAAGGCTTGATTATAATAATCCAGCGCTTTTTGCTTGAATCCTAATAAAGCATGAGTTCTACCCAGTGCCAGATTAATAAAAGCCTCTTCTGATTGATCCCCCACCTCACGCCACAAAGGAAGCGCTGTTTCCAATTTTTCGATCGCTTGTTGCAGTGATTCGGCTGTCCCTTGCCGAAATAATTCCATTCCCTGATTAGTCAGTCTTTCCGCTTCAGCGCGTTTATCGGCTTGGGCGATCATTATCGGCGCTATCTCCTCCGTGTATTCCGGTAGGGATAAAACCGGATCTTGTCCCACGGCTACCATGAAAACACTGCTGAAGATAGTGATTACAGCATGGCAGGAATAAACCAACCATTGCCGAGAAGTTAAGGGTGGCT
>NZ_JBKHHI010000454.1:0-5003 GCF_046539235.1 Coleofasciculus sp. | reverse complement strand
TAACCAAGTAGGGGCTTGGTAACCAAGTAGGGGCTTGGTAACCAAGCCCCTACTCCCCTTCTGATTAAGAAGGAATATCTTCCAGGGCTAAATCGAAGGTAATCTCATGAACACCAGGAATGTCTTTAATCTGCTCAACGATCTTACGCGCCGTTGCTCGATCTTTAACCGTTCCAGTGAGTCGAACCGCACCACTCGCAACGCCAGCGACTAGATTCTCAGAAATATCGGATTCAATCTTATCCTGAATCTGAGAATCACTCAGTTCCTTTCCACCTCGGCTCGATTCCACATATTCAATTCCTTGATACTGAGTCCCTACTGCAGAGGTTGTAAACTTCTCCCTTTCTTGTTGCTGTTGTTGAGAGTTTTGAGCGGAATCAACAGCGCCTTGAGGGGGAGCAGCGAAGGCAGGAAAAGCACTATTAAATGTAAAGATGGCAACACCCAGCAGCATCATAGCTGAGCGGAACAGGCGATTTGGCTTCACCAGAACAAGACTCGCGATCGCCAAAGCAGTGATGATCACTAATAAGTCAATCATATTCATAACTATCATTTTCTCCGTACTCTACAGCTAACGTTACCGACTTGTGCAAAAATAGGCTTCATTCTATAGTCATAAATTACTTTTCTATCCAAAGATAGATACAAATTGAAGGAAACAGGGATATGGGAGAACTCTTGGAGACGCGCCATGACTTAGAGACGTTGCATGCAACGTCTCTACATCTTTAAGCCACACCTAAAGCCCCTGCACCTGCGGACGCCAACGCCGAAATCAGCGCCGTAGCAAACAGCCACCAAGCAGCTATCGCAGCGGCTTTGCGAGTTTCTTCGGCTTGGCGTTGGGCTTGATACTTGACCTGTTCTAGACGCATTTGAGCTTGTTGTTGAATCCGTTCTGCCCGTTGTAGCACACGAGTGCGAACCTGCTCAATCTGACCAATCATCCGATTAGCATCGGCTTCGGAGATATCGTCACGGGAACTGAGAATAGCGACTAGGGTATCCCGATCCAACTGAGACAAGCGATCGCGCAGTGCATCAAACCCAGCTTCTGGGTCATCAAATAACGTCTGGATATCCCGCTTGATGCCATCATAATTCAGTTCCGGACGCTCTAAGCTATTCAGGTAATCGCGAATGCGCTCGAAAATACCATCAATAACTGACTGGATGCGATCTTGCACCGTCCGGATTTGGGCGATCACTTGGTTACGCACATTCAGGATTTGATCGACAATCCGGTTAACATCTTCTTCTGAGATATCCTCCCGTTGGGATAACAGCGCCACAAGGGTTGAGCGATCAAAGTGAGACAAGCGTTCTTGCAAACTGGACATCCCCACACCGGGTTCATTCAGCAACGATTGCACATCCCGCTTAATTCCTTCGGGATTGAGTTCCTCTTTGCCCGTCGAACGCAGATAATCCTCAAAAGCGGCTTGGAAGTCTTGGGCGGTTTCCTGAGTGCGTAGCGCCCAGCGTCGGGGGGCTTTGACTACGCTGCGAACGGTAGAAAGCACTTGATCAATGATCTGGTTAACCTCTTGTTCACTCAGATCCTTCCGTTGAGCGAGTAACTGTACCAGAGTATCGCGATCCATTGAGGCTAACCGCTTTCTGATTAAGCGGGTTCCAAGCTGTGGATCATCGAGCAGTTTGGTCAAATCACGCTGAATCCCTTCCGGATTGAGTTCTGGCTTCCCGGTGTTCCGCAGATACTCCGCGATCGCGGACATAGTTTTGTCGTATTGCTCTTTGGTTGTATCCGCCACTTTTTGGGGAATACTGCGAACACGAGTCCAAGTCCGTTCAACCTGATCTATAGTTTGGTTAATTTGGCTTTCACTTAGGTCTTGACGTTGATTTAACAGTTGTACCAACGTATCCCGGTCAAAGCGTTCAGCGCGTTTACGCAGCAGCAGCCATCCCACTTGAGGTTCATCTAAGAGTAATTTGAGTTCCTGTTCAATGGCTTGAGGATTCAGTTGATCTTTACCTGTGTTACTCAAAACAGACTGAACCTTCATCCACTGGGCTTCAACTTTTGCCTTAAGCGCCTCTTGGGTTTCTCTGGCTGTATCCAAAACGCGATCGCGGGCTTTTTCCATCTCAACGATTACCGCTTCCCCTTCAATCGGGGTTAAATCTTGGCGTTGTTCGACCAACCGCTCAAATAATGGACGATCAAACTGAGCCAGACGATTGCTCAGGTGTTCATAATCTGCATCTGGATCATGGAGAATCTCCCTAATATTCAGTTGAATCTTCTCAGGCGTGAGTGCTTCCTTGGGCGTGGATAGGAAATATTGCTCCATCGCGGCTAATAGTGCGATCGCCTCGGCGCGTTCTCTAGCTGCGATCGCTACCGCTAAGGCTTCTAACCGAATAATATCCAACCAGGTGGAAATTTCTCTAATCCGTTCTTCGGTAAAAACACCCCGTTGTGCCAACAAGTTAGCAAAATATGACCGATTGAGCTGCTCTAATTCCTGCACCACAGTGGCGGGATCAGCTTCTGGATCATAGAGTACATCTCGGAATTCCCGCTCCAGCGTTGGTCGATGCATCTGCCAAGAATATTTATTGAGCAGGTAATTTTCCACATCAGCTCGCACCGTACTGTACGCTTCATCCTGAGTACCACCACGGATCTGAGCGGAAACTTGACCAACCTGTTCGCTGACTTGGCTGCTCGCGTTTTTAAGCTGACTGACAATTTTCTCCACATCCAAGTCTGACATATCCACACGTCCCATTACCAATCCCATCAGACTATGGAAGCCGGTGGATGCAGCCTGAGCCAGCGGTCCTGGATGTTGGGCTTTGCGGCGCTTACGGAGTTCTGCTACCAAATCATCGAGCTTCTCGGTAAACTCGTCACTAACGAGCTGATCCGGTGTCGCCGACTGAAGATATTCCCTAAATTCTGCCATAGCATCTCTAGAAGAAGGCAGCCGATTCACCGTGTTCTTCCAGACGGCTTCAAGTTGGTCAACAATCCGATTCACATCCCGTGGCGGTAAATCGCTGCGGCTGCTAACTAAATCAATAAAAGTCTGCCGATTAATATCACGTAGGCTGTCACTACCAGCAATCTCTTGTAAATTTGGGTCATTGAGTAAGTCTTCTAATTCCGAGCGAATCTTTTGCAGATTCAGTTCTGGAGGTCGTATCGCCTGAATATAATCTTCTAAGTTTTCGCGAATCGTCTCCGGGTCAATTGCAGAACCCAGTTCTCGACGTACCGCCGCCGCCGTTGCTTCTGCGGTTTGCACCACCTCTTTTTGGACGGCGCTACCCCCAATTGCGGCTGTGGCGGTGCCTAAAATGGCTTGAAAACCAGAGGTAGCGGTACTAATTACTGATCCGATCAAAGAACCAACCGTTGTCGAACTGACCCAAACCAGTAACGAAAAGTACGTTGCCCAAATCACCAACCCGACGATCGCACCCAAGCCTGGATCATTTAGTAGGCTTAATTCTATGGCAAATAGACAGGCAAAAAATAGCGCCAAGGTAACGCTAATTAACGTTGCTAATCCTAATGCTGTACCAACCTGGCGAATTGTCCCTTGTAAGCTTTCTGAGGATTTCTGCTGATTAGACGATGATGAGTCTCCGCCTCCAGCAAAGGAAATTCCCAAAGCGACACCCAGATTCGTTAACAGCATCTGGAACGCAAACGCTAAAACCACACCAGCGACTAATGTGGTAAAAAATTGGGGTCCGTCAAAGATCAGCGCTGCATCTTCGACAGTATCGACTTCTGACTCTATCGGTATCTGTGCTACCCAAGTTACCCAACTCGTGAGTCCTAGTGTGAGTCCCACACTCTCAACCATAATGTTTTTCCTCGTTGTTTCGGTTATATATAACGATGACCGGAATAGGATTGCCTACTTCAAGGCAGATTTTCCTGTCCTTCTGTCAGAATCGTTGTCTCAAGGCTTAAAATCATCTCCCCAAGGGGTGAAATCCATGGGCAAATTGCCAATTTATGCCCACTGATAGAGTAATTTGCCCATTGGTTTTGAATTTTGAGTTATCTCTCTCATCTTCCCCATCTCCCTGACATCCAATGGATGAGGTAGCATATTAGCGAAGCGCACGGGTATTAGGAGTCAGAAGTGGGTTTATTTGAGGATCTCAATCGCTTTCTGGAAAATCGCCTAGATGAATTTCTCCGCAACAATCCCCATTTAGAGTTACAGGCACTCGAAGAACAGTTACGGGAGCAAGAAGAAGACACATTGAAGCTGATTGCTGACTTGCAACTTCAGCAAAAGCGCCTCCAGGACGACATATTAGCAGTTGCCCAAGAAATTCAGCGTTGGCACGAACGGATGAATAAGGCTCAATCGAAAGGCAGACCTGATTTAGCCCAAGCCGCTCAACAACGAGAAGCGACGCTTTTGCATCAAGGGAATCAACTTTGGGGCAAGATGGAAGGGGTTAAACAGCGAATTGCTCAGACTAAAGAACTACAGCGTCAGATTCAAACCCGTCGCAATGAAGTGCATACCAAAGCAAGAGAAGTAGAAGCTGCCCGCACTCAAGCCCAAGCTCAAGCTCAATCTCAGTGGCAGACATCGGCTTGGAACCAGAGTTCAAACTACAACATTGGAGCAGGGGTAGACCCCTTAGAGACTCAATTTCAGCGCTGGGAGACCGATGAGGAGTTAGAGCAAATGAAACGGAATATGGGGCGCTGAGGGGGGGGAGACCAGATGTTGCGGGAGCGTTTTGTTCCATGGAAGGGGGAAAATTAAAAGCCTTCTCAAGAGCAGGAGAGAGGTTTGGAGAGAGGTTTTCCAGATCCCATAAACATGGTAGGGGCGACCCGCCGCATTCAATGAACAGAACCCAAACCCTAATTATATCGGGTCGCCCTGCATTAAGATCCCATAAACATGGTAGGGGCGACCCGTCGCATTCAATGAACAGAACCCAACCCCTAATTATATCGGGTCGCCCTGCATTAGGTATCGGTAATT
>NZ_JBKHHI010000453.1:0-5041 GCF_046539235.1 Coleofasciculus sp. | reverse complement strand
AATCAACAATCAACAATCAACAATCAACAATCAACAATCAACAATCAACAATCAATAGTTTATGTATAGTCTCGATATTAATTTTCTTAAAGATAGACCCGATTATCGCCAACCAGATAAAGGGTCTGAGTCCCCAAAAGCCAAAAAACAGATTCAAATGGGGGAAATGACGCCGCTGATTCTGGGCGTTATTGTCGGGTTACTTCCGTTGGCGTTAGTCGCCGGATTCGGTTTTGTGTGGCTACCTCAGCAAAATGCCAAGTTAAATGCTGAAATTGCTGACATTGACCAAGAATTGCAAAGCTTGCAAGCCCAAAAAGATAAAATTGCGGCGCTTAATACTCAAATTCAAGTGGCTAGAGATGAAACTGAGGCGCTGGCAACGGTGTTTAATCAAATTAAACCTTGGTCAGCCATTTTACAGGATGTTCGCGATCGCGTCCCCACCGGAGTCCAAATTCAAAGGATTGAGCAAACGGAAACCGAAACTGAGGCGGCTGAGGGGACTGAGGGTAGCGCCCCCTTACCCACAATTAACGTGGAGATTTCTGGCACAGCACGTTCATTTGATGATGTGAACAATTTTCTACTGACGCTACAGCAATCTCCCTTCTTTCAAGATAAAGAAACTCATATCGTTAGCGCTCAACTGGTGGATAATCCCACTGAGTTAGAAGTACCGGAAACGGAAGATAACCAAGATGCTGCTGAAGTGACCTACGACCTGCCTCCAGTGGTAGATTATACGGTTCAGACTAGCTTGACAAATGTCCCCGCTTCTGAGCTATTGCGCGAAATTTCCAGCAAAAAAGCGGTGGGATTAGTGGCTCGGATCGAAGCCTTACAACAGATTGAGCAGAATCAGGCAACAGAGACAGCCACCCCAGAAGCCAGCCCCAGCCCCAGCCCCAGCCCAACTGAGACAACTACGGAGTGATGTAACTATGACTTATGCTGATCCAGATTTTATTCCCGTTGAAGAGCAGGAGGAAGCGCCGAGTTATCCTACCGCGTTTGGCATTACCTTTACGCCAAAAGTATCCGGAATTATCTTTGCTGTCTTAGGAGTTTTGGGAGCCGCTTATCTAGCGATGAATGTTGTGCAACCGGTATGGGAAGAATACCAAGGGTTAAAGGCGCAGCGCCAAGAAAAAGAGAGTCAACTCCAAGATACTGAAGAGATCCAGCGGCAAATTCAACAGAAAAATTTGGAACTGGCTCAGGCAAAGCAGCAGAACCAGAAGGTGTTAAGTTTATTTGCCACTGAAGAATCGGTCAATACCTTGCTGTTAGACGTGAATCGGCTTATTCAAAACGCAGACGACGCCAAATTGACCAGTTATGAACCCCAAGTCAACGAAGAAGAAAGCAATATCGTGACCGATGGTTCCCTGGGTGCAGCCGTTAACGGCAAACTCAAACGCCAAAGCTTTAATTTAGAGATGGAGGGCAGCTTTAACGAAATCCAGTCAATTTTACGCAGTATTGAGCGACTGCAAACCTTAGTCGTGGTCAAAGATTTGACGACAGATATCAGCACACCGCAAGGGCTGTTGGTCGATGACCAAGGTACGGTGACACCGATTGTAGAGAAAGATGAACAAATCATTCCCGGTGCTCCACCAACTCTGACAACAAGCTATAGACTGGATGTGTTAATGCCCTTGAGTGAGGAACAAAAGCAGGCAGAAATGGAAGCGGAAGCAGCCGCTGAAGAAGCCCAGTAGGGAGATGAGGGAGATGGGGTAGCCAAACTGTAGGGGTGGGTTTGACCAATACCGTTTTGGTACTATCCCGACACCTAACTAAACCTGCCCTTCTTGGGGAGCAGAGGCAGAAATTCTGAACCCAGATCATTCATTTACCCCTGGCATCATTAGAATCAAGGTGGTTTAAAGGTCATAAGTGAGGAGTGAATTGTGAGACAGGAGCAACTGTTGAGTGGAATCGCGATCGCGACTGCCGTCTCCCTATCGATAACACAACCCGTCCGGGCGGCGACGGCTGAAGTTACTGCCGTTCGGCTCAATCCCAGAGGCAGTAGTTTAGAGCTGATTCTGGAAACCCAAGCAGGGGATCAGCGCCCCCAAGTTTTCCCGGTGAACCGGGGTAAGGATTGGGTGGCGGATATTGTCAATGTTCGGTTGAACTTAAGGGAAGGCAATAGCTTTCGTCAAGACAACCCCATGCCCGGTATTACCGCCGTTACGGTGAGTCAAATCCAACCCAACAGCATTCGGGTAACTGTGAGCGGGGATGAAAATTCACCTCAGGGTCAAATTCTCCAGCAAGAATCTCAGGCAATTACTCTAGGAATTAATCCTGCTCCCAGCAATCAAGCCGCCGTTTCGATTCCTATTTCCTCGCCCTCTGGGGAGTCAGTCTCCATTAATTCACCAACGCTACCTTCCTCTACTGAACCGAATAGCGCTAGGAGTAGAGAAAATGTCAGTATTCCCCAGCTAGGAAGCACAAGTGCAGGGACGCAGGGAACAGAGACAATTAACGCCGCTTCGAGTAATATTGCCGCTCAATCTGAGATTACCACTCCAGCTAATTTCAATCTTAATCCAGCGGCAGAAAATCAACAGAACATTTCCATTCCGGTTACTCCGCCACCGAGGGAATCAGTATCAACCGCTGCAAATCTACCCAATCCAGCGACAACTCGCTCCACTTCCGACTTCTCATCTCCCGCCACTCCGCGATCGCAATCTCAGCGTTCTAATTCACCCCCAGTTGTTGCTCAAACCCCGACACAGGATTCTCCTGAACCTACTCAAGCTCAACCCACTCCCGTAGTTCCAGCACCTTCACCCGATGTATTAGTTCCCGATCCTCAAATTACCATTGATGGGGTTCCGGCTTCACCCTCTGGAACAGTCCAACCGGTTGCTCCAGCGCCGCCATTTTTACCGAGAGCGGTGGCGCCGCCTGTGGGGGATATTGCGGTGTCTAATCTGAATGCCGCCGCTAGTCAGATTGACCTAGGAACAGCGGCTGTAGTGCCTCGCCTGTCCTTACGAGAAGCCCCTGTCCGAGAAGTCTTGGCACTCTTGGCGCGTTCTGCTGGATTAAACCTGGCTTTTGCTGGAGGAGCCGGCGGTGAGGCAGCGGCGGCTGCTGAGGAAACGATTTCCCTGGATTTGGAAAACGAACCGGTTCAAGATGTGTTTAACTACGTTCTCCAGCTTGCTGGACTCCAGGCAAACCGTCGGGGACGTACTATCTTTGTTGGTTCTCGACTACCCCAAGCGGCACGTAATGTTATTAGTCGCACGTTACGGTTAAATCAAGTTAGCGTTTCCAGCGCTTCTGCGTTTCTGGCAACCCAAGGGGCAGAGGTACAACAGGTGGTTACCCCGATTGAACGAGAATTCAATCAAGAAACAGGAGCAATCATTCGGGAAACCGAACAACCCGCCGAGTTGAGACCCCTCACCGTCAATCAGCCAGGGGAATCAACGGGTGCCTTGTTGCTGAGGGGATTAGCGGTTTCAACCGATGATCGATTGAATGCGATTACTCTGGTAGGTGAACCGCGCCACATTGAACTGGCTTCGGCTTTCCTGACGCAGTTGGATCTGCGGCGTCGTCAGGTGGCGATTAATGTCAAGATTATTGATGTTAACTTGTTGGGAACCGATGCCTTTAATACCAGTTTCTCTTTTGGTGTTGGTGATGGCTTTTTTGTCGTAGATGAGGGGGCAGCATTCTTCAATTACGGTGAGTTCAGACCTCCGAATCAAACGAACGTAACTGGAAGTACAGCTTCACCACCGATTATCGGCAACCCCTTTGATGAAGCCAATATTTTTTTCGATCCTAATAATTTTATCGATGTTGAGGGAGCCGCACCCGGTACAGTCATTATTGATGAACGAAATGGGACTATTCAGACATTCCCTCGAGGTACGGCAAGATTTCGTGCGCCTTTTCTCAATTTAGACGATCCCCAGGACGCAGGAATCATTGAAATTACAGCGCCTGAAGACAATGAGATTACAATTGACCAAGATGGAAACTTCAGTATAACTCCAGGGGAACTCGGTGAAATCGAAGTTGAGTTGCCTTCCCTATTCCAATTTCCAACAAGATTCTTGGCTGAGTTGCAGGCGCAAATTACCAGTGGTAATGCCAAGATTCTGACTGATCCCACCCTGTTAGTCCAAGAAGGACAAACAGCAGGTGTGAATTTAACCCAAGAAGTTGTGGGGAATATTGAGCAGACAAGAGAAACTAGTGATGGCTTGACAACGGTAACGACAACGGCGGAAATTCGGGAAGCCGGTTTACAACTGGGCATAACCGTTGAGCGCATTGACGATAATGGGTTTGTCACCTTAAATGTCAATCCTCGCGTCACGTCTATTGGTAACACACAAGATCTCAGCGTCGGAGACAATGTCAACGAAATTTCGCTTCTGAATGTGCGGGAGCTTAATTCGGGTCAGATTCGTCTACGTGATGGGCAAACCTTAATCTTGACAGGTATTATTCAGGAGAGCGATCGCACAACGGTAACAAAGGTGCCAATTTTAGGCGATTTGCCGATTCTGGGGGCGTTGTTCAGAAGTACAGAACGGAGAAATCAACGCCAAGAGGTGATTGTGTTGCTCACACCTCAGGTTCTGGATGACTCAGAACGTGGTTCTTTTGGCTACAACTACACGCCAGGGCGAGAGGCGCAGGAAGTTTTACAGCGCCGAGGGTTTCCCACGCAGGGGGGTTTTTAGTGCATCGGTTCAGCCGTAGGGACACGGCAGTAGCCATTGGTGTCAACTTAAGCCACAACCCCCTCACCCCCCAGCCCCTCTCCCACCGGGGGAGAGGGGAGCAAGAGGGGAGCCATGTTGCTTTCCTTTCCGTGATGCCAAAAGCGTCTTTATTTGAGGGTTCCTCTTCTCCCATGAAACAAAAGGGAAGCATCCTCTGTCCTCCCCCGTGCAACAAAAGGGAAGCATCCTTTGTCATCCCCCCTCGCAGGGCAGGGCTAATTCATTGTGATGAGAGAAAATTAGGACGACCAGAATTTAGCGTA
>NZ_JBKHHI010000452.1:0-5045 GCF_046539235.1 Coleofasciculus sp. | reverse complement strand
CTTTAGTTTTGAGTTGAATTAGGTTTGGAGTAGGGGCTTGGTCACCAAGCCCCTACTAACCCACCTAATGTCATGGATGTAGCGATAGTTTATCTAATTGTGGGGGGAGAGGGGGAGCAATAAGACCCACGCCATAATTTTTAATGGGGCGTTAGGATACACTGGACTCCCCCAACATCAATGTGGTAAATTGACATCATCCTTTGATACATCTGCTCACAAAGCTAGTTGAAATTACTGCACCGTGAGTTGAGTAACGAATTCGATAATCAACAACCAAGGCAATCAAACTAATTTTCAGGAGTAAGTCCCTGTCTTTGGAGACGATTTCAATTCCACCAGCTACAGGTAAACAACCAGTGGGACTGGTTGTAGTTTTACATGGCTGGGGGGCTAATGCTAAAGATTTGCAACCTCTAGTGCCAGAATTAGCTCTATCCAACTACCATGTCTTGCTACCTAATGCACCCTTTGCTCACCCACAGGTGGCTGGAGGCTATATGTGGTATGACTTGGAACGAGAAGACTATCAAGGCTTGGCACAAAGTCAGCGTCTATTGACAGACTGGCTAAAGTCTTTGGAAAGTCTCACCGGTATTCCTCTCGCCTCTACGATTATGATGGGCTTTTCTCAAGGGGGAGCCATGGCTCTAGATGTTGGGTTACATTTACCCTTGGCGGGTTTAGTGTCAATGAGTGGTTATTGGCATCGCACGCCTCAAGAGATTGAACCTCCCTTGCCCCCGGTTTTTATCGTTCATGGTAGACAAGATAATGTTGTTCCTTTGAGAGTAGCTCATCGATTGCGGGATTATTTACTAGCGCTAGGTGCGCCGATGCAGTACAAAGAGGTGGATATGGGGCATGAGATTGCACCTGAAGTGGTGGAAATTGTGCGGGATTTTATTTTAGTCAATACATGAAATAGGAAACAGGGGGAGTTGGGGGAGATGGGGGAGTTATAGCAACCGCCAGGACGGTTAGGACACATCATTTATGTAGAGACGCGCCATGGCGCGTCTCTAGCATAGTGCTGAGTCAGGGCGGGTTTTGTACAAACGTTACCATCAATAGCCAACAGAAAGTTTCATTACCCGCCCCGACAAACCCGGTTTTCTTGAGCGAAGTGAAGGGACACCCAATCCCCCATTAAAACTCACGTCGAGAGAAAATCAGAATCGCGATCGCCAGCAGCAAGATCGTGTAAACTACGGCATAAGCGGCATGTCCTAAGAGGGTCATAGAGGCAGGGAGTAACCCATAAACCGCCTCATTTTTTAAATTTAGACGGGATAAATCGGGTAAGATTAGGTAAAGACCTTGGGTTATCGTCTCAATCGTCGCATTTTCGCTGAGTTTGCCTAACTCCTGCACATCGCGACTCAAATGTCCCATTAAATAAATGCCAACGGTGAGGAGTGTGGCTAGGATTGAGCTGGTAAACACACCAAACATTAATGCTACGGCTACAATTAAGCCTAACTCTAAAAACTGGTAAAGCGCTGAAATCAGTAGGCTAGCTAAGGGGTAATTAATGCCATTGAAACTGAGGAGAGCTAAGTAAATAGCTGTCATTGCTATAACCAAAACCGCTAAGACTCCCAGTAACCCTAAATGCTTGCCAATAATTAATTCTGCCCGTGATATTGGTTTAGGAATTAAAATCAATACGGTGCGTTTTTCGATTTCTTTATTAATCAAACCTGTCCCAACAAATATGGCAACCAGGACTCCCAACACACCAATCGCTGCTAAACCTAAATCCATAAATATTTTATCTTCTGTGGTGGCTGCTACTTCCCTCAGGAGTGGTAGGGCAACGATCAACAGCAGGGCAAAAAAGCCAATCACATAAAAGATGCGATCGCGAATGACTTCCTGAAACCCATTTGTCGCGATTGTCCAAATTCTACCTAATGTTTTTGTCATTTGTCCTTTGTCAATGAATGCGTGGCTTTCATCATTTATAGAGTTGGATATTGAGAGGTAACAATCGGTTCAGCGACGCCCCATCCTTCTACCGGATCACATTCTACCTGACTAACAATACTAATACCGATGTCAGTTTGGCGATTGACGGCTATTATCTGACAAGACTTGGTGAGTGAGTAGGGTTGGGTTTGCGATCGCGGACCTTCCCAAAAGGCTTTTAGTTCTAAGTTATACCCCGACTCCCGTAGTGAAATCTCTCCAAGACTCACTTTCCACAAATTGTCTTCTTTGATATTGGGGGAGTCAATTTCTTGCCTCACTTGGGTGTCAATCTGCTCAATCTGCTCAATCAGTTGTTCGCGTTCCCGAAGCAGAAGAATTTGTTCAACGTCTGACCAATCTTGGTTATTAAGCTGTTCTTCTAAGCGAGATGCTATCAAATCCAAAATGGTCGTCCCACGGGGTAGCCTTTGCCTCGATTCCTCGGTTGATAGTCTGACAACAAAGGCACTTTTCTCAAACGTATCAGCGGCGATTGTGGGATATTGAACTAACCAGTCTTGTACTAAAAAATAGAATTGAAACCAACTACTTAGTATCAACTGAGTCGTGAATAGCCACACCAGCGGTTGACGTTTTTCTCTTGCGGGAATTTTGGGTTGAAAATTCTCACCCAAACAAGTGGGTAATGCGGCAATCACTGCTGATATTAGGGGCCAGACGACTAAAGCGTAGGCTGATAATTCGCCTGTAACAATGCCAAAAATATAAATGGTAACCAGCGCTCCCGTAATCCAGGGACTTAAGAGGACTTTACCAATGCTGATGTCTTTATTGCTAGTTGTTGCCCAATAGACACCTAAAATTAGAAACCACCAACTAAAACTCGCTAATATAATTGTAAAAATACTCGTTGCCAGAAATGACATTGCCCACGAGAAAAGACTTAGCCCGATCAGGGTCTGCCAAGCGAAAGCTGTGGCAGGGTTAAAGATTCCGGAGATAGTTTTCAGTAAGTTGTTTACCCAATTTAATAAATTCTCAATAATTTTCCTGATCATCGGTTTAATCTAAAAATAATGGTAAGAGCGTTGGGTAGAGTTAGAGCGTCCTGGAAATAATTCAGGAGACGTAGGTATAGATTATAATACGCTATTTAAGTTAAGATCATTCACGTCCATAAAGCGTAATACTAAAAGCAGCAAAATAGCACTGTAACTATAGGCATTAGCCAGTAGCACAGCAAAAGCGGGATTTGGTTGATATTGGGTAATCTTCCGCTTAGGTTGACTGAATAAGCTGGGTCTTTTGTTCGATATATCAGAACTTGTACTAAACTGGTTCGGCTGATCATGAATCCATATTTTTATAAATTCAAATCCGATTATTTTAACAATAAAACTGAAAAAGAAAATTACGATACCGATGAAAATTATTCGAGGATCTGCTTCGTTTAACTGACTGCCTATTGGCTGATCGAAGAAAATAAAATTAATAATTTGAATTCGTAAAAATTGAGGCAACAAAGTTTCTAGAATTAAAAATATTAACCAACCAATAACAACGCTCCATAAATTCAGCGATGTGGCATATTGCACGCTGTTTTTGCGAGTGAGTTTTAGCCGTCGGTGAAAGACGCGGGATTCTAGGGCGATCGCCACCAACAGGAATAAGACTTGAAATACAATCAGTTGTAGGGGCAAAACAATATCTATCATAATGGTTTCACTTTAATCGATATTATCGGTTCCTCGTGTAGTGCTGCTCCAAATAATCCACCCATGAAAAAGTAGATACTATAAACGTTACATCCTGGGAGCCTCCTACCTGCTGCCTTCTTCCCCATAACGGCGACGGGGATATTTTTATACTATATTAGGGTGGCTCAGATAAGAAGGTGAAGGTTATTCTTAACATTCGCTGTTGTATCGTTAAACTGAGTTGGGGTAAAGTCTCAAGGATCGTCAATGACTAGGACAGGTATTGGTATTCGCACGGCGGCTGAGCGTACAGAACGCATCACCGGTCAGATTCATGTTTACGATGGCGTCGGTAAGGGCAAGTCTCAAGCCGCATTGGGCGTGGTTTTGCGCTCAATTGGTTTGGGGATCAACTGTGTGGAATCCAGTCGGGTCTTATTGTTACAGTTTCTTAAGGGACCGGGACGGAACTATGATGAGGATGCGGCGATTGAGGCGTTGCGACGGGCGTTTCCTCACTTGATTGATCAGGTTCGCACGGGACGAAGTGAGTTTTTTACCCAAGAGGAAGTGACGCGGTTTGACAAGTTAGAGGCGCAGCGCGGTTGGGATGTGGCGAAAGGCGCGATCGCGTCCAATCTCTATTCGGTTGTTGTGCTGGATGAGTTGAATCCGTTGCTGGATTTGGGGTTACTCCCGGTTGAGGAGGTGGTGCAAACCCTGAAAAATAAACCGCCGTCTCTGGAAGTGATTGTCACCGGACGCGGAACACCGCCGGCGCTGTTGGATTTGGCGGATTTACATAGTGAGTCGGTTCCTCATGATCACCCGGTTTCTCGGGAACAGGGGATTGAGGGAATCGAAATTTATACCGGTGCGGGGAAGGGAAAATCGACCAATGCGTTAGGGAAAGCGTTACAAGCCATTGGTCGGGGAATTAGTACGGATAAATCCCACCGGGTGATGATTATGCAATGGCTCAAGGGAGGAAGCGGGTATACCGAAGACGCCGCGATCGCAGCCTTGCGTCAAAGTTACCCGAATCTGGTGGATCATCAGCGTTGTGGTCGAGATGCGATCGTCTGGCGGGGACAGCAGCAAATTTTGGATTATGTGGAAGCGGAACGGGGATGGGAAATTGCTAGGGCGGCGTTAGCGTCGGGGTTATATAAAACGATTATTCTGGATGAACTGAATCCGACGGTTGACTTGGAACTGTTGCAGGTTGAACCGATTGTCGAGGCGCTGTTACGCAAACCTCGTGATACGGAGGTTATTATCACAGGTCGTTGTAAAAATCAACCCGCTTATTTTGAATTAGCGACGGTTCATTCGGAGATGATTTGTCATAAGCATTATTGTGACAAAGGGGTGGATTTGAAGCGAGGGGTGGATTTTTAAGGTATTTGTCAT
>NZ_JBKHHI010000451.1:0-5056 GCF_046539235.1 Coleofasciculus sp. | reverse complement strand
AAATATTAGGCGGGTTTTCGTCGTCTGGCGGTGGGGATAGGGCGGGTTTCGTTGTTTTATTTGAGGTGTATATCATCATTGAATTCCTAAACCCGCCCCTACAGGATTGGGGTAGATGATTGGCGTGCGATCGCGTGAAATATTAGGCGGGTTTTCGTCGTCTGGCGGTGGGGATAGGGCGGGTTTCGTTGTATTGTTTGAGGTGTTGTCTGATGATTTAATCCCTAAACCCGCCCCTACAATTACGGTTGACTAGGATTACAGCAACAGCCATTTTAGGTGTTTTCTCTCAACCAATCTTGAAACTTCTGTGTCTCTTCCAGCGCCGGATTAATAGAAAACCAATTCCCGTTGCGATCGCGGTATTCATAGACGAACATGCTACGGAGTAAAGTCGTGTATTCCACGTCTCCTTTCACCGTCTGTTGTTGTACCACCTGAAATAACAATTCCCACTCCTCATCATCAATGGATGAGGTGAGATAATCCCGACTTTCGCGAATCACGCCTTCTAAACAATCCCGCGAGATTGGGGGGTCCATTTGTCGCAAACAGCCAAATAGGAGTCCCAGTAAGTTTCGCAGATGACCCCCGCTGATTTGACAGAGACGATCTAAAGTTTCAGCATTATCAAAGACTTCGGGAAGTAAGGCGAATCTTTGTGCTGAAGTATGGTGGGGAAATGCTCTCACTAAAACCATTTGCCGCAACAAATCCATCCCTTCTTTACATTCTGATCCATCCCGTTCGCGCACAGGAACCATGGGTAAAATAGTCGGCGGTAATCCACCCCCTAATCGATTTTTCAGAATTTCGACATCATTGGAAAAGGTTAACGATAGCGGAATCGTATAAACAACGTGGCAATTCAGTTTCCGTAATTGATCACCTCGGTCAATAAATAAGTATTCGGGTTGTAATCGTTCCGAGGGAAGCGGACGATTATCCACCCGATCCAAATTATCGACAATTACTACCAGTCCCGCTTTTCCACGCCGCCGCAGTTCCGTGGTTGCCCGTCCTAACAGTTCGGTGTTAATCGATTCTAAAATACCACTGGTACGGGGTTCTAAATATTCCCGTAAGCGGCGGCGGAGTTTGGGACTTTCTTTGGTTTTGGCGGTAATTTTACCAATGCCAATCGAGAGTTCTGCTTCGGCATTCAGTTCAATCGGCGTTTGCAGGAAGTCGGCAATTTCACTAAAAAGATTGGCAAAATAACCGGGGTGAAGTTTAATTTTAATCGCCTCTAAACTCTCACTGACTCGACCAGCTACACTCAGGAGAATATCCGTAATATCGACATCCGCCATATCTAAGTCTTGGGAGGACTCAAAGTAAACTACATAGTAGCCCTGCTTTTCTAACTCCGCTTTGAGTCGCAGCAATTCGGTGGATTTCCCGCAGCCAATATGACCCGTAAACAGTTGGCAGGTGGGTTCATCGGGTGAAATTAAGGCAATGGTGCGTCGCAATGACTGAATAATTCGGTTCCCTCTGACGGGGGAAAAATCAATATAATACTGCTGATCTTCAACTTCCCCCACGGTTAAGGGCTTGCTTGGATTGCACGCTTTATAAAATCTCGGTAGATCTAGTCCCATAAGTCATCATCGTCCTTATGCTATTGTCGTTGAAAGACAAGGCATCTCGCCACGCGATCGCACTTGTCGCATTATCCCGGTTATCCTCGTCGTCACAATAACCCGCCCACCGACAGGTTTTGGGTTTTTCTTTCCTAGCAGCCAGGAAAAATGAGGGAGACTCTTGTCTATTGAGTGTAACCTGAGACGTTCTCGGGCGAGAGCTGGAAAATACGAATGCTTGATTGGCTGTGCTTCCAGAATGGGCTAAACTTTGACCTGCCTCAAGGAGTAAAATAGGGAACAGGAGGCTGACACTCAATAGTCGTTTATTCATTTTTGCCTACAAATTGCTAGATCGATGTGAGGATTGCGATTACTCTTCCATCCGTTTTCTATTCACTATTCTGGACGCCTCACCCGCAATCAGGATACTATAGGTGTCTTGTTGTCAAGAAATTATCAGGATTGGGGACAGGTTACTTTTATTAAGAAATTTAATGATTGTAGGGTCAGCTAATTATGGATAATGATTTAGTTTTATTTTTGGCTGGTGTTAGCTTTCTCATCCTCTATTTAGTCTTCTCGGCGCTAACTGAGATGGGGACAAAGCTTCCCTGGAAAAAATAATCAGCCATCAACTATAACTCTTGGGTGTGAAATATTACGAAAACAGCAACTCAATCAGGCTAAGGGCGCACGTCGGTGCTACCCTACTAATGGACTGACACAGCTAAAATTGTGAGATAGAGTGGGTTCGTAGTAGGGGATGCGAACTCTTCTGCCTTATGTCATGCTGCGAACTAAAATAACGGTACTCTTAACCCGCCGTGCGATCGCTTCGGGAATATTTCCCTGAATCGCCTGCTGTAATAACCCTTCCCGACTTGCCCCTAAAACCACAACATCACATAATTGGTCATTGGCTAAATGAACCACCGCATCAGATACCTCACTGGCGCGAATGGGAATCCGGCGAATCCGACCATCGATTTGCCCCTGTAAAAAGTCGCTGGCTTTTTCTAGAGCTGTTGTATCCGTCAGCTTATCTTCTGGATCAAAGACTTGACACAAGCGAATATCTGGCGGCTTACTACTTAAGGAAATTAACGCCGGAATAAACTCCAAGGCGCGTTGAGAATTGGGTCCCCCTGCAATAGGAATCAACCAACGCCCAAAGAAAGGAGGGATATAAGGCGGATGCATCATTTCACCCAATTTCACTACCATCACATCACAGGGCGCCTGACGAATCACCGCATCCACTACCCCGCCAAAAATGCGTCCAGGGGTTGAGGTTGAGCCTTTCCACCCCATCATCATCAAATTAATATGTCGCTCTTTAATGGTTTCTAGAATGGCTTGAGTAATATCTTGACTTACCCGTATTTGAGTGTGAACCGGTACATTCCAATCTCGTCCCCACTTTTCCGCCTGACGTAATAATCGACGACTTTTTGCCGTTTTTACCGGAGTTTCCGCCGGAGAATTGCTGCGGGAGACGATAATCACTTGTAAACATTCCAATTCATAGTCGCGATCGCGGGCGATGGCGGCGGCGAGTTTGACTAATATGGGGGCGGTTTGGGGATTGGCGATGGGAACTAATAACCGCCCTCGCCCGGTTTCTGGAGATCGGGTTTGATAAACCACATAAGAGGGTTCTAATTGTGATCCCGGCTGAGTCGTTTTCCGATCTAGCTGATCCAATTCCCCCCGAATAATATCGCTACGGGTAATAATTCCCAATAACTTACGCCCTTCTGTTACCGGGAGACGACTGAGGTGGTAACGGTTGAGCAAATACAGTACATCGACTAAACTCGCCCCTGGCTTAACCGTTATCGGGTTGGGTGTCATAATGTCCGCTAAGGGTGTGGTTCCGGGAAAAGGACAACGGGGTGGATTGCCTTGCTTTTTTGTCGCGTTTGTGATATCTGATTGACTAATAATCCCCACCAGAGTTCCCCCATCCACGACAGGAAACCCTTGGTGCGTTGAACGAGACACCATCTGTAAAGCGTCATCAAGGGTCATTTGCAGGGATAAGGTTTCCACCCGCCGTTGCATCAAATTCTCTGCTGTTAACCCAGCCCATGAACCATTGTCCACCTTTTGAGTGGGGGAGGTATACCCCCTCCATTCCAACAGACGCTGATAAAGCGAACCTTTGGAGAGTTGATCGGCAATCAGGTAAGACACCACACAGGTGATCATTAACGGTAAAACCAGATTGAAATCCGCCGTAATCTCAAATATGATTACGATCGCGGTTATGGGAACTTTGGATACGGCACTAAAAAAGGCTCCCATCCCGGCCAAAGCGTAAGTCGTCGGTGCGCCAAACCCGAAAAACGATAACTTAGCCACACCGACTAGATAACCCAAAGCCGAACCCAAAACCAGTGACGGGTGAAATAAACCCCCAGGAGCGCCTGTTCCGTAGGAAACAAGGGTGAGAAAAAAGTAGGTGACTAAAGCGAGGCTAGTGAATTGCCAAGTCGCTTCGCCTGTAATTAACAACTCTCGTAACCCACTATTATTGCGAAAATCCGGGGGTAATAGAGAAACTAAACACCCACAGATGAATCCCGCTAGCCCCATTTTCACCGCCAAAGAGACATGAAAGCGGCGCTGTAGTGTCAGTGAAAACAGAATTCCTCGATTAAATAATGTTGCCAGTAATCCGGCTAAAAGACCCAAGAGTAAATAAAAGGGAATCTCCAGGGCGGAAAAACTGGTGGCTGTTTCACCCCATTCCAGGTTTAGGTCGAAACTACGACCCCCTAAAATCCGCGAAATCACTGCACCGATAAAGGAGGCGAGAATCGCTGTTCCTAGAGTTAGCCCAGAAAAATCATGGAGTAATTCCTCAACCACAAACAAAATACCAGCGATTGGGGTATTAAACCCCGCGGCTAAACCCGCCGCCGCCCCTGCTGAAATAATCTGTCGTCGATGGCTGGGGGATGTGGGAAACCAACGGCTAAACTGAGCCGCTAACGCTGCACCAATATGAACTGTGGGTCCTTGGCGTCCCAGGGGAAGTCCTGCCGCGATCGCTAAAATGCTGCTCAGGAGTTTAACTAGGGCTACCCGCAAATCGAGAGCGATCGGAAATTGGGCAAGTGCGGCTTTAATCTGCGGAATACCACTCCCAGAAGCATCGGGTGCTAAATATTCGACGAGGAATCCAGACAGCGCTGCCAATACCAGTCCGAAAGCAGGTAAAACTAAAAATGGCGGATATTGTTCAGAAATTTGAATGCGCCATGAACCGAGCCAACCAATACTGTGTTGAAGTAACACAGCCGATAGCGCAGAAACCACCCCAATTAAACAAGCTTCTGCGATCGCCAAACGTCGCTTGGGCAATAACCATTGACGTATGGGATTGATCATTTATCATTTGTCATTGGTCATTGGTCATTGGTCATTGGTCATTTGTCATTGGTCATTTGTCATTGGTCATT
>NZ_JBKHHI010000450.1:0-5109 GCF_046539235.1 Coleofasciculus sp. | reverse complement strand
AACAGAACCCAACCCCTAATTATATCGGGTCGCCCTGCATTAGGTATCGGTAATTATCTAATACCAAATCCGGCATTGTCAACAATACATAACCCTTTTATGTCCAGATTGTTCCCGACTTGCCATGGCAAATCTCTACAGGGTTGTGGCGATTTGCTCTGTGTAGAGATAGTTAACCCGGATTTGGCATCACACCACATTGGGACAGGGGCGAGTCGATATAGGTTAATCCTTACACAGCCTACTATGTGCAGCGACTCGCCCCTACAAGGGACTCGCCCCTACAACTGAGATGATTCCGAAAATCCCGACAATCTTGATCATGGATTCCCTGATGAACGACGAGGAATCGTAAAGGAAATGGAACGAGGCGGTTTAGGTAGTGATGTCGATGATGATGGATTAAGCACCGTCGAGGTAGATCCTGGATTAGCACTCTCCACCGAGGGAGACTGAGTTTGATGGCTTGAGAATTGTCTGGGTTGTAGCGAAATAGACCAACCTGGAGATTTACCGTAGTTAGACGCGATCGCGAGTAACGCTCCTGCCAAAATGAATACTGGCATGGGTAGGATAAAATCACTCATCCACTGAGACAATTCTATTAGGCTAAATACTACCACAAAGGTGGTAATTACAACTCTCATCGATCTGACTTAAAACTAGCGCTGCCGCCATCATCATACACCATGCAAATTTTTGCGATTCGCTTAAAACCCAATGACGATTTAAAGGCAAGTTTAGGGCATTTCGTCAAACAGCACCAGATTGAAGCTGGGTTTATGATTACGGCTGTGGGTAGCCTCAAACAAGCCACCCTACGCTTTGCAGGTCAAAATTATGCTCAAGCCTTCAAGCGGCGCTTTGAGATTGTTTCCCTCGTGGGTACTCTGTCTATCCATAAGCGGAAATTTATATTCTTCAAATCCAGCCAAATCACTCTATCACAGTCGTTTAAGAGTCATAAAATCAAAACGGATGAGCTTAACGCTCACTCACACAGTCGCAGAAAACAGATTGGAAAATAAACAACTATCCTTCACCCAGAATTAGCTGAAGCGTTCGGTGCGCTTCTTGTAGGGTTTGGAGTTCGGAATTAAACTTCCATAGATAGGGTTTAACTCTATTGCCTCCCACAATAGCGGGTTCCCAAGCCGTCAATTGCCATCCTTGCTCAGTTGCAGTGAGGCAATAATCAATTCGGGGAGGAATAATCGAGGGGTTGGCGTTAGTAATCATCATTGCTTGCTTGTAATACCCTTAAGTGGTCAAAAAAATTGTGATTTAGGGTAAGGAAGCGATCGCCTATAGCTTACTGGTTAATGCCCTGATACCTATAAATCATCTTGCCACTCCTTTCTGGAGATGGTAAGTCTTACCCGCAATCTTTATCGAAATATCATAATTAAGTTGGAACAAAACACGAGGTTATGGGGGGTTGCCGAAATCTCTGTGAAATTGAGCTTCATCCAACCTTCACATAACTCGGTCGAGTAAATATACGATGGGGAAGATGGGGAAGCAGGGGAAGCAGGGGAAGCAGGGGAAGATGAGGGAGGAGATTGGCAATCAACAATGAACAATGAACAATGAACAATTAACAAATGACAAATCACCACTCAAACGTCTATTTGCCTACGGTCATAACTATCGCACGGAAATCTGGCAGGCGATCGCATGTTCGGTTCTGAATAAAATCTTTGACTTAGCGCCACCTGCGTTAATTGGTGCGGCGGTGGATGTGGTGGTTCAGCAAGAAGATTCTCTCATCGCCCAGTTAGGCGTCACCGACATCTTCACACAACTGTTGATTCTGGCGTTGCTGAGTCTGATCATCTGGGGATTAGAATCCATCTTTGAATATGCCTACAACCAACTCTGGCGTAATCTGGCACAGACGATTCAGCATGATTTGCGCTTAGATGCTTACTACCACTTACAATCCCTCGACTTGGCTTATTTTGAGGATAGGAGTACAGGCAGATTGATGTCGATTCTTAACGATGATATCAACCAACTGGAACGCTTTCTGGATGTTGGTGCGAATGAAATTCTCCAGGTATCTACAACCGTCGTGATTATTGGTGCTGCGTTCTTGATTCTGGCACCTGGCGTGGCTTGGATGGCACTTCTACCCATGCCGTTTATTCTCTGGGGTTCCATCGCCTTCCAGCGCCGCCTTGCGCCCCGTTATGCTGATGTGCGGGAAAAGGTGAGTTTACTCAATGGGCAATTGGCAAATAATCTGACAGGAATAACCACAATTAAAAGCTTTACGGCTGAAGCTTATGAAATCCAGCGAATCAGCGCCCAAAGCCAAGCCTATCGCCAAAGTAACCGTCGCGCGATCGCACTCTCTGCGGCGTTTGTGCCATTAATTCGTATCCTTATTTTATTGGGCTTTATCGGAATTCTCCTTTATGGGGGGATGGAAGCGGTAGCGGGGAGATTAGCCGTCGGTACTTATAGCGTGTTAGTATTCCTTACTCAACGTTTATTGTGGCCCCTAACCCGATTGGGACAAACGCTGGATCTCTATCAACGGGCAATGGCGTCTACAACCAGGGTGATGAATTTGTTAGATACACCAATTACGATGCATTCGGGCGAGATTTCTTTGCCTGTGAGTCAGGTAAAAGGTGAGTTAGCGTTAAAAAATATTACCTTTTCCTATCAGGGACGCCATCCTGTGGTAGAAAATCTGTCCATGCATATTCCAGCGGGAAAAACCATTGCCATTGTCGGTGCGACGGGTTCGGGAAAAAGTACCCTGGTCAAGTTATTATTGAGACTCTATGAAGTCCAGGACGGAACTATAACCCTAGATGGTATTGATCTGCGCCAGCTTCAGTTAGCCGATTTACGCCGCGCCATTGGTTTAGTCAGTCAGGATGTGTTTCTGTTTCATGGCACAGTGCGGGAAAATATTACCTATGGTAGTTTTGATGTCACGCTATCTGAGGTAGAAGCCGCCGCCGAAATTGCCGAAGCCGATGAATTTATTTGCCAACTTCCCCAAGGCTACGACACAATTATCGGGGAGAGAGGACAAAAATTATCCGGTGGACAGCAGCAGCGACTGGCAATTGCCCGTGCTATCTTAAAAAATCCCCCCGTGTTGATCCTCGATGAAGCCACCTCCGCCGTGGATAATGAGACAGAAGCCGCCATTCAGCGATCGCTAGAGAAGATTACCCAAAACCGAACCACGATCGCGATCGCTCATCGCTTGTCTACAGTACGCAATGCTGATTGTATTTATGTTATGGATAAAGGTAAATTAGTTGAACAAGGCACCCATGAAGAATTACTGGCACAACAAGCTATTTATGCGATGCTTTGGCAAGTTCAGTCTGGGGTTAAATAATTGTCATTTGTCCTTTGTCATTGGTCATTTGTCATTGGGGATTATCAACCATGATTATGTTCAGTAAATCTCAGCCGAATAAGCCAGAGGATCAGTGGAAAGTTAAGCTAAATCAGTTTGCAAAAGAACATAGTAAGGAACTGGCGGCGCTGTCATGGGGACTCTTTCTAGAGAAGGGCGAAAGCGACGAAACTATAGGAATTGACCTGAAACCTAGACCCCATTTTGTCTATTGTCCCAAAGCAGCACTGGAAAAACTGAATCAAAAGGTTGATAACTATCTTCAGGAAATGGTAGGTATTGTCAATGCTCACCAACCTGATAAAGAAGTTTTAATGATTGGTATTGGTAATGACCAAATTAAATTAATTCATTTTGAACCGGAATCTCCGCCTCCAGTGTGTTTTGAGGAAGTGGGTAAAGATGTAGATACTTTACTCGGAGAGTTAGAACAGCGTCTGAGTGAATTTGGTATTCGTCCTTAGTTGTCATTTGTCATTTGTCATTCGTCATTTGTTTAAAATTGCTGACACTCTGTCAGGGCGGGTTTAGGGATATCAGGGTCAAAACTAAACGTTAGCGGTAAAACCCGCCCCTACAATAGACGTTCCCATTGCTCCCCATCTCCTATCTCCCTCATCTCCCCCTGCTCCCCCAGCTTCCCCTGCTCCCCCTGCTCCTGATAACTGATAACTGCTCACTGATAACTGATCACTCCCCTGCATCCTCATCCCGCGATCGGTACAATAGTTAACAAACTACAATCCAACTCTGCAAACTGATGACGCCTGACGTAGAAACGTTACCCCAGGAACCGACTGACACCAGTGAAACCGACAACCTCGACGAACTTCCCAATGATGTCGAGATGTCACTGTTTGATCACTTAGAAGAGTTGCGGCGGCGAATTTTCTATTCGCTGCTGGCTGTAGCCGTTGGTGCAATTGGCTGCTTTGTGGCGGTTAAATACATTGTCCAGTTATTGGAAATCCCGGCTCAAGGCGTTAAGTTTTTACAATTAGCTCCCGGTGAATACTTCTTTGTGTCCATCAAAGTAGCGGGTTACAGTGGTTTGCTAGTGGCGACGCCTTTCATTCTTTACCAAGTGATTCAGTTTGTCTTACCTGGGCTGACTCGCCGCGAACGACGCTTGATTGCACCTATAGTTTTAGGATCAAGTATTCTGTTTTTCGCCGGGTTAGCATTTTCCTACATTGCTTTAATTCCCGCCGCGCTGAAATTCTTTATTAGTTACGGTGCTGATGTGGTTGAGCAAGCTTGGTCAATTGAACGGTATTTTGAATTTGTGCTGCTACTCATGTTCAGCACAGGGATAGCCTTTCAAGTGCCAATTATTCAGCTTCTTTTGGGAAATTTAGGCATTGTCTCATCCTCACAAATGCTTTCCGGTTGGCGGATTGTTATTTTAGGTGCAGTGATTTTAGGCGCTGTGCTAACTCCTTCCACTGATCCTCTGACTCAAAGCTTACTCGCTGGTGCTGTTATCGGTCTTTACTTCGGCGGAATTGGTCTAGTTAAGCTGTCAGGAAAGTGATTGAGTTTATAGTACGGGCTTTAGCCTGTTATAATTCTGGGTTGACTACTAGCGTAACAGCGATAGTTCAGGATTTGATCAAAAGTGACATGAAACTCCCTTATCATAAACAGATTTGGGTTTGTTGGCAGCGGTAAAGATAGTTGAAGCACTGGGAGTAGCTGCTGTCATTGAAATGAACACTGTC
>NZ_JBKHHI010000449.1:0-5120 GCF_046539235.1 Coleofasciculus sp. | reverse complement strand
AAACCCGTTAAAACGGGTTCGTGTTTTGTCCGGTCAAGTTTTGTTCGAGCAAGCATCAAGCCGGGAACTAAAGTTCCGGCTAAATGCTAAAACCCGTTAAAACGGGTTCATTTTATGTCCGGTCAAGTGGTTGCGCTGTCTTCACCATAAATAAAACTCATCAAAACCCTTGCACCACTATCAGGAAAATGTACCCTTGCTCCCCCAGCTTCCAGACGCGCCATGGCACGTCTCTACATTGCTTCCCCGGCTTCCCCCGCTTCCCCTCACCACAGCACTTTTTCAGCAGCCCCTATTTGTTGATAGCGCTAACATTCCATGAATGGTGGATAAGGGAACCTGATAAAAATAGTGACGCAAAAATTGTTCTTCTTCGACAGCGGATAAAAAGAGTTGAATGCTTTCTTTTGTGGTTGGATCGATCGCGTCTCCATCCCACTCCCCAATTGACCCACTGATTTGGATTGACCCGCCTTGGTGGGTTACCTGAAACCCTAACCCAGAAAGGGCGGTGAGTCCCCGATGTAAGGTGCGATCGCTTAATTCTAACTTGTCTTGCAATTGCCCTAGGGTAGCGGATTTCCCAGTGCGACTGAGGAATTTAGCTAGTCCGACTAATGTCTCCCACACCTGGCGGGATGAGAGTTGAGGCGGTGGCGGATACGCGATCGCTAATTTTCGTTCGCTTTGCATCGCCCGTCTAAACCAGAGTTGCAATTCATCCCAACTGGTGGGACATTCGCGAACGGTTAACGGATCACTGGGTTCAGAGGTGAGATTTTTCCCGGGTTCGCCTACTAAGGCGGGTGGCGTCAAAGGATTGGACATCGACAGCAGGTTCTCGCTATCCTCCTGCATCCCATCGCGCCAATCTAAAATCCAATCCAGTTGACTGGGAAGATTAAATGAGGAAATCCTATCCCCCGATTGAACCGCGACTAAGCGCACTTCGGGACGTTTTTTAAAGTTATTATAGTCCAGTTCTACAATCGCATTACATCGACCTTTGGGAACTTCATCGCGATAATGTCCCCACCAGATCCCTGGAAATCCCATACTTGTGGAATCATCCCAGATTTCTAATTCGGTTTTAATATATTGTACTTTTTTCCCTTTCAAGTCCTGGGTATTACGATTCCAAACTGATTCAAACCAGCAGTTTTCAATTAGCAATTTGGGAATCGGATTTCCCATGCCACAAGGTTCTAAAAGTTTCAGTTCCTGGAATAACGGTTTGCCTAAAGCCGCAACCGTTACGACAATATCAGCGGTAACTACCGGGGATAACAAGGCGTCTTGGGCGGCGAGTTGTTGGCGTAACTTTTGATTAATCCCTTCGCTAAATAAGGGAATATTTTCTACAGGTAAACTTAACCCGGCGGCAAAGGGATGTCCGCCGAATCGGTGTAAGAGATGGGCTTGGGATTGGACTAATTCATACAGGTCAATTCCATTCACGGAACGGGCAGAACCTCTGGCGATCGGTAAAGTGTTGAGTGTTGAACCTTCGCCACCCTCGTAGGGAACCTGGTTTTGAGGGTGTAGGGGCAGGTTTAGGGAATTTAGTTGCCCTATTGGTGATAACCTTTGTTCAAAACCCGCCCTAACAGAATGTTGAGTTAACTCTCCTTTCTCCTTTGTCTCCTCTGCATCTTCGCCGCCCCACTCTTCGCCTGTACTTAATAAAACTGTCGGGCGTCCATATTCCTGGGCAATTTGACCCGCGACTAAGCCTAATACTCCGGCGGACCATTGGGGATCATCTAGGACAATAACACAGGTGGTTGATAGGTCAAGTTGTGCTAGTTTCCGTTTAACCTGTTCCGTAATATCTTTCTGTAAGGATTTGCGGCGACTATTAGCTAATTCGGTTTCTAAGGCTAAGGTTTGAGTATAGGCTTCATCGCGACGGGTTAATAATTCCACACAAAAAGATGCATCCCCCTGAATCCGACTTACTGCATTAATTCTTGGACCTAAGCCAAAGGAAATATCTGTGGGGCGATCGCCATTGCGTTGACAGAGTTCTAAAAGTTTAGCTATACCGGGACGGGTGCGGGTTTTCAATTGTTGCTGTAACTTTTCAATTCCCCGTTGGGCTAAATAGCGACAATCACCACTCAGTTGGACTAAATCAGCAATTAAACCAATTGCTACTAAATCTAATAAATCTTCTAAAGATTGTTGGGGAATATCGGGTAATGTTTGATACAGTGCCTCGACTAACTTATAGGCTACCGCCACACCAGAGAGATGAAACAGGGGATGGGTTTCGGCAAAGTAGCGAGGATTGATAATCGAAACGACGTTTGGGCGCTCCTCTGGCAATGTATGATGATCGGTAATAATGATGTCTATTCCTAACTGATCAGCATAGTCAATTTCGCTGAGATTTGTGCTTCCCGTATCGCAGGTGACAATCAGTTGAGTTCCTGATTCTGCTAGTTGGTCAATTCCTGGACAATTCAAGCCGTGAGATTCGGTGAGACGATTGGGAATGTAATAGGTGAGTTGTTGATTCTGCGGCAAAAACTGCCCCAATCCGTCCCATAAAACGCTGGTTGCGGTAATTCCATCTGCGTCAAAGTCTCCCCAAATCGTTACTTTTTCCCCCTTATCCCGCCCTTGCTGCAATCGCTGTACTGCCCGTTTCATTTCCTGACCAAATTCAAAGGGACTCGCGGGTTGATATAAGTCGGGATTAATAAATCCAGCTAATTGATTTAACTCCCGAATTCCGCGTTGCCATAATAATTGGGCGGCGTAATATCCGTCTGATGCGGGGGCGTAGGATTTAACCGCATCGAGGAACCATTGGGGAACATTTGCAGAGGGTTGAACGTGCCATTGGGGTTGAGGCATAAGTCGGAGGGGAGGAGAGTTTGGCAAGATGGTTGACGGTTCGACGGCGTGAGTTGAAACAACGCCCCTATGAAAATCTTATCCTGAGTTGCGCTCAAACGTAGTAGATAGGAAGAGCAGGGGAAGCCGGGGGAGCGGGGGAAGCCGGGGGAGAGAAAGTTATATCTTTGAATGCCAATGAGGATATCCACCGTTAAGTGTTATTTTCTCTACCTATTTAAGGTGATTAAGGCTTGGTAGAGGATTTTTCGCTTTTCTGGGGAATTGGTTTGAATTAACCAGAGAAATTGACTTGCTTTTACCCACTGATAGTGATAGATTTCGGCTGAGTTAGGCTGAATTATGGCTTGGGAATCAGCAATAATTAGTGCGGCAAAATAGGCTTTACCAATCATTCGCGTCTTATCGATCCATCCATGCATAGAATAAACCAAATCCCGTTCATCGCGGCGATAGTGGGGAAATAACCGCTTACCCACCCAGAGACTGCGGCGGAATTGCACCTGAGATTCGGTTAATCCTAATTCTGTCTGTAAGCAGCGCATCGCCGCCCCGTGCAGGGTTTCCCCCAGATGGATTCCTTCTTGGGGAGGCATCCAAATTGTGCGATCGCGTTGGGGTTGGACCAACAGATAATGTTTTTGGGGTTCCGTGGATTCTATCAGGCAAATCACCTCTGGACGAAATCCGGTTAAATGCAGGCGATACTCCCGGTTAAACATCCACTTGTACCCAAATTTTAACCAGTCCAGTTCTAAGTTCATAGCCGATACCCGCCAATTCTATGCATGATTGCTTTTAGGGTATCCACTGACTGGAATAGGGTTTTTCCAAATAATGGTTAACGGCTATAGTATCGCCAAGTTATCGTAGTTTGATGGATTGGTATAGCACTATCGGGATACGTTAGGACATTCCCCTGTTGCCTGTTGCCTGTTGCCTGTTGCCTTTTCACCCAATTTTATTGTCCTAACCTCAATGCGTAATGCTATATTATCCAGGCGCACCTCCGCGCATCCAGCCAAATCGTCGCTAAATCGTTGCAAATCATCACCAAATTGTAGGGTGCTATCTTCGCAGCATAACGCACCTTTAATTAATAATTTGGCATCAATTAAAAAATGTAGGGGCGACCCACTTACATCAATCAACAACACCAATTTATAGCAGTAGACACATCGATTAGTACAAACAAACTGTTGTAGAGACTCCTCCGCCGCAACGTCTCTACCATAAGATACCTCCTAACCGCTATGGCGATTGCTATATTCAATTTTGTCGGGTCGCCCTTTACTAAATTTGCGGTTGAGTAAATCAATCTTATCCCGTTTCAAGATAATCCAATTTCCTGAAATTTTGCATCAATTAAGCATTCATTCAAACCTGTAGGGGCGACCCGCTTGCATCAATGGGAAATACCCGCCCACTCAATCAGGTCGGGTCGCCCTTTACTCAATGGGCGGTTGGGAATTAAGCTGTCTTGGATTTTAACCTAATGGTTTAGGTAAGGACACGGAATTAGCGTGTACCTAAGTTTCCAACTAATCCGATTTAACCCAGTCGGTAGGGTTAACTTAAAACAACGGTCTGACGGTTTTTTACTCGTCAGGGGTTTCCAACTAATCCGATTTAACCCAGTCGGTAGGGTTTTCAGAAAAAATGACGAATGTTATCTGTGACAAGTGTTTCCAACTAATCCGATTTAACCCAGTCGGTAGGGTCGATTACAATAATGGGTATCTCCAACGGAGATAACAGTTTCCAACTAATCCGATTTAACCCAGTCGGTAGGGAGTTCATCTGACAGCCCTTGCCCAGAAAGGGTTTCAGCCGCCGAATCGACACCACTGCTGAAATTATAACCCACCCGCGCCAAAATTGAACAAAACACACGCCTCAAACCCTCTCCCAGTAAGGCATCGACACCACTCAACGAAAAATATAGGGTTTCAGCCTTATGGCGAGTGGTGTAGATGAACCCAGGAAAACTCCCCTCAACCCCAGACACCATAAGGCTTTCGCCGACACAGTAAAGGGCGACCCGAGTCAATTGAGTGGATACCGTCGTTACTTTATGCAAGCGGGTCGCCCCTACAGGAACATTAACGGTTACAGCTTCCCAATAAAAAGCGGATTTTGTTGATATCTTATCCATCACTATCCCAATTAAACGGCTAAACCCGCCCCGACAGGAACATTACAGCACTTTGCGCTGTAATAAAGTACAGTAGATCAAAGTCCCCCTTCAGATCCCCCTC
>NZ_JBKHHI010000448.1:0-5135 GCF_046539235.1 Coleofasciculus sp. | reverse complement strand
AATGACCAATGACCAATGACCAATGAACCATGAACCATGACCATTCAATGGTATCCCGGACATATTGCTAAAGCCGAACGGCAACTCAAGGAACAGCTCAAACGAGTGGATGTGGTGCTCGAAGTCCGGGATGCGCGGATTCCTCTTACCACTCATCATCCGCAAACCGCTGAGTGGGTGGGGAATAAAAGCCGAATCTTAGTGATCAACCGCATGGATCTGATTACACCCAAGATGCAGCAGTTGTGGACATCCTGGTTTCAAGAGCAAGGAGAAACGCCTTACTGGACAAATGCCCAGCAGGGGAAAGGGATTCGAGAGGTAGCCCAAGCCGCCCAGCAAACCGGAGTACAGATGAATCAACGGCGCAAAAATCGCGGGATGCAGCCTCGTCCGGTTCGTGCGGTAGTGATTGGTTTCCCCAATGTGGGTAAATCAGCTCTGATTAATCGACTTTTGGGGCGGCGTGTGGTGGACAGCGCTCGTCGTCCGGGTGTCACCCGTCAATTGCGGTGGGTGCGGATTAGCGATCAGATTGAACTGTTGGATGCGCCCGGTGTTATTCCCGCCAAGCTACAAAATCAAGAGGATGCTATAAAATTAGCCATCTGTGATGACATTGGTGAGGCGTCTTACGATAATCAGCGGGTTGCTTCTGGGTTTGTGGATTTGCTAAAACGATTGCCGGATCTTGCTACAGCCGATCGCACATCCACGTCTTCCTTACACAACCGTTATGATGTAGACCCAACGGGGATCACGGGTGAATCCTACTTACAAGACTTGGCACAGACGCGCTACCAAGGGGACGGGGAGCGTGCTGCCCGACAGTTATTGAATGATTTTCGCAAAGGACTACTCGGCGCGATCGCACTGGAATTGCCACCCTCGTAGAGACGCGCCATGGCGCGTCTCTACATTGCCATGGTTCGTCGGAAACATTAATGAATTTATGTTGTTTTACTCAGGGGTGGGGGGTAATACCCCTCATCGACTAAACTAAGATATAGTAAATGCACCCTAGACAAGCGCCCAGCGCGGGCGTTTTTCCTGTTCGCTGGGTAACAGTTCAGTGAAAAACTGTGACAAATTATTACGTTAATTAACGTAAAGATTTAAGACATATTGCTGAGGCAACTTAATAGACGGAGGAAAGAAAATTGAACAAGAGCACCGAAACCCATGATCAGGACTTACGCACAACCTCGCTTAGAGGGTTAACGATGAATCCTGCATACAAGCCAAACAGGATATCGGTAGCACAAAAGCGTAAGTCCTGTTTTTTTAGAACAGTACCGAAAGCATCTACCCTCGCCAATCCTTTCAGGTGTATCGTCTCAGTTAACTCGGAGAGTGATCAACTCTGGTAATGGTGTAATACTGTAATACCACAGATGCCGGGAACGGCTATAGTGGAAGGAATGGGCAATCCTGGTTAGCTCGACCACTCCGAATCAAAATAAAAAGCGGTTTTGGGAATTTAAGGAGTTTAACCCACGACATTTGTACAATCAGCTAACGCGAAGATTTCTCAATCAACAGTAGAAATTCAGCGTCCCGTCCTTGTACAACGGTAAACTCAATAATTTAAATCGACTAAAAAATGGTCAGTAAAATAGCGACGTTTAGACTTCCAGAACAACTAAGTCAGGAAATTCGCTCTCGGGCTGAGGCATCAGGTCGGGATCGGACGGCGGTTGTGATTGAGGCACTCAAGCAGGCATTTGGTTTCCCGCTTGATCAATCGCACTCAACAACGATTGAGGAACTTCAGGAACAACTCACTACATTAGACAAAAAATACCAGCAGTTAAAAGAACAGCTTAATCAACTCACACAAGAAACTCAGACAGCGAATCAACCCTATCAAGCGGTTCAGCCAGCCATTCCTGGCACGTTGGTAACCGGAACGATTAATCATCATCAAATTGGGGATACAGATCAAGCCTGGAACAGTCCTAGCCAAGTAAGCCAACTCGACCTGAATTATCCGATCATTGCCCAGGAACAGGATGAGTCAGAACTGCGGGAACTGACGACGCGGATTCAGCAGCAAGCGCGAATCTTTGACCAAGTTCTCTCAGCGTCTCCTGATCCCATCTGTGTCTTGGATCGCATGGGACGATTTACCTACGTCAATCTGGCGATCGCGCAACTATTTGGCTTGTCCCAAGCTGAAATTTTGGGCAAAACGGTGCAGCAGTTAAACCTACCACCTGAGGGATTTGAACTATTTAATAACCAACGGGAAGTTGTCTTCGCCACTCGACGCCCTTTGACCGATGAAATCAGTTACCCAACCCTTGGGGGTGTGCGTCATTACGAGTACATCCTAAGTCCGATTCTGGGTAACCACCATAGTGTGGAAGCGGTGATATGTACGGCTAGAGACATTACTGAACGCAAACGAGTTGAAGAATCCCTGCGGGAATCGGAAGCGAATTACCGTCACTTATTTGAATACGCCAATGATTCCATTTTCATTATTGATCTATCCACCAGTCGTATTTTAGATGCTAATCAGAATGCCTCTAGACGACTGGGATATACCCGCAAAGAATTGCTGAATCTGAAGACTCGCGATATAGATGTGCCGATTGGGGAGGATCGCCAACGGACAATCAGTCAACGGATGCAAGCAACGGGTAGTATTATTTTTGAACATGCACTGCGGCGTAAAGATGGTTCTGCGGTGCAGGTGGAAATTAGTTCTCGGGTAATTGAGTACCGCGATCGCTTAGTGTCGCTGAGTTTTGTGCGGGATATTACCAAACGCAAACAAGCTGAGGAACGGTTGCGGTTATTAGAGTCAGCGGTATTCAATGCCAATGATGCGATCGTGATCACCGAAGCCCAACCCATTGATAAACCCGGTCCGCGGATCGTTTATGTCAACCAGGGCTTTACTCGGATGACAGGGTACACTCCGGAGGAAGTGATTGGCAAAACACCGCGATTCTTACAAGGTCCCAAAACCGATCGCGTCCAAGCCGATAAAATTCGTGATACCCTATGCCGATGGGAACCCGTGCGGGCGGAATTGATCAACTATCGCAAAGATGGTTCCGAGTTTTGGGTAGAACTGAATATTGTCCCCGTGGTTGATGAAAATGGAGAATATACCCACTGGATGGCGATCGAGCGAGATATTAGCCAGCGCAAGCAGCTAGAAACCGCTTCAGCTAAACGCGATCAGGAACGCACCGCTCAACTATCTCAAGCGAATACCTTGCTACAAGAGCAATTGGCGAAACAGGAGCAAATGGTTGCCAATCTTCGCAGCCGTGAGGAACGCCAAGCGATCGCCTTAAAAGCGGGTAACGTGGGGATTTGGGATTGGAATCTGGAGAATGATGAATTCTACCTGGCGTCTAATTTGAAAACCATGCTGCGCTATGAAGATAACGAGATTATCAATACTAAAGCAGCTTGGTTAGACCTGATTCATCCTGATGATCGCCAACAGGTTGAAAATGAAATCAATGCTCATTTAGACGGGTCAACAACTCACTATGGCATGGAACACCGGATGGTGCAAAAAGATGGCACGATTCGCTGGTTTCTTTCCCGTGGTGTAGCGGTGCGAGATGCTAAGGATAAGCCTTATCGGTTGATTGGTTGTAGCGTCGATATCACTGAATATAAACAGATAGAGGATTAACGCTTACCATTCTCCTGCCTCCTGAGCATAACCCCGACTTCTTGAAGAAATCGGGGTTCTAAATAAATCAAAACTACAGATACGTCCTAGCAAAAGTGGGATTTAGTAAGATGAAGTTAGCTTCTTTTTAGTGAACCAGCCAGCGATAGCAAAAATACTCAGCCCCAATATTGAAGTCGGTTCAGGAACATTTTTCTCTTCAAAGCAACCAGGATCACTAGATGATTCCAAACAAACTGTCACCTTAGACACTCCCGATCCTTTCCGGCTACTACTAATCACTCGGTTAAAACCAGCATAGATATCATAGTTGACTGGACCTTGGCTATCAGGCTGACCATTTAAAGCGTAGAGATAAGGTGAATTCAGACTGTCGGATATTCCACTGTTGTTATCCCATCCCAGGTATTCATTACGAACCTCGAATGCAACAGTAGAGCCATCAGTGACAAAATTGTTCACCTGTTGTAGAGGTTCTATCCCTAACTCATTAGCTTTGTCATTACCATAGACAGTCAGTTGTGTATTCAAAATTTGCATTTCTGCGTCATTATACTGGCTAGATCCATCACCATCATAGCCATTGTTTGTAATTGAGTCACCAATGTTGACTGTCCACCCTTGAGGAGTGTCGTCGTATTCAACCATAAATTTAGCGACATCAAATCCGTTGGCGGGATCGAGATTAATTTTTAGAACCGTCTCTAACCAACTATCATTATTTGAATCGTTGGGTGTATCTTTGAAACTAATAAATGGGTTGGGAGGGAGTTCATAAGACGGATTTTTCAGATCGACTGAATATATAACCACTGCCTGAGCTGGATGAACTCCAACCGCAGCCAAACCTAAAACTGTGCCAGCCGTGGCAAGGGCTAATTTTTGGTAGATATTAGTCATTGTTCAAATTTCTCCTAAATTCAAGTTGAGTTGATTGATTTGGTAATCTTCTGTTGATATTTCGGTGGTATTTATCAAAGTTTCGCAATCCCAGCAAAATCGTTACAAACCTTGACATAAAACCCCAAAGGGTTGAAGATATCGTTGAACAAACAAGATTTCGTAGGGACACGGCATTGCCGTGTCCCTACATAAAAATGTCAGACTAACAATAATTATGTGTACTATTGATGCGAGTAGGCATTTTCTATTAAAATTGCATTTATTTCATCTAACAATTAGATAGACAATGCCTACTATACGGAGACGGCGATTGCTCAAGCGGGTTAATTGTTTGCCTCAGCTTTTCTTCTGCTTCCTCGACTGTTGCCGCTTGAATAAAGCACCAAAACCTAGAGCTGTAGCTGAACCGAGAATCGTTAGAGGTTCAGGGACGTCAGAAACCGTTAATTTGATATAGTCCACTGATGTATCGTCTTGGACAAAAACATCTAAGAAACCCTTTTGATTGATTGTTGAGAGCAGGTTACTTTCCGCTGGACTTTGACCCGGTGCTAAGGGAAGATTGGCTAGA
>NZ_JBKHHI010000447.1:0-5161 GCF_046539235.1 Coleofasciculus sp. | reverse complement strand
CAGGCTGAATTGAGTCCGCGTAGGCGGACTTGGTTTGTATAGCCCCAGACTTCTAGTCTGTGGGCTTAGTAGCGAGCAAGATGCAAAGCCTGCGGCATGGCTTCGCTAAACACACTACGGATAAAGATTTCGCCATTCCATTATTGATATTAAGGTTTAAATGTCGAACAGCTTACCCTGTGGTGGGCAAGAGCAACAAACGATAATAGTAAGGTTTTTAATGTTTATAATTCTTGCCCACCCTACGTCTCAACTGCTATGGCTGATGGAAGCAATGCGGTGAGGGTACGGCATTGCCGTGCCCCTACCCCTTCTGTCCTAGAGCCTTCTGCCTCATTGTTACATGCCAAAACGATTGGGATTATCTGGTTTACTTAAATCCAATGTCATTACCTGATTCAGCAAAGCTTGATTAGAATCTAAAACCGTCAATAATTGTTGAAACTGTACATTCATTTTTTGCTCTAAAATCTTCAAATTTAAGACCACTTGTCGGGCTTTCTCTTCCGATAAACTGAATTTTCCCATAACCTGCTGCACTTCCTCCTGAGAAATCCGCACCGTCATCTGGGTAAACTCAGAGAGGCGAGGCGGAATTTTATTAATATTGTCCGCCTTATCGCCATGATTATAGAAATGAATCCCCTGACGATCTACAAAGAAATCGGCAAAGGGTTTTAATCCTTCGTTGAGAACCATTTGCGTCGCTTGAATTGCTTCTGGTAGTATGTTTCCCAAGCCAACATATACCATAAACCAAGCCAGGATATGATGCTTTGCTCCTAGGGATTCCTCTAACCGTTGAGCGACTTGAATCAAGAAATTTCTGGCAACTTGTGCTCGCAAGGATTCCGGTTGTTCGGTAGGAATGTCATAGAGCGCTATTTTCAGGAGTTTATTCAGACGGGGTTGATCTTGGTTGAGTGTAGCCTCAACCACGGCTGAAACTAAATGAGTGTGTATATTATCATTAGAGGGTTGAGAATCCATGGGATAACTCTTTTTCCTAAATTAGGTTCAATAATAGCGGAGTGATCACAGAGATTGTACATGGTTCATGGTTCATGGTTCATGGTATTCCTGCAACCAAACCGGATCTTTCCCATCATAGAGGAATGTAGGGGCGACCCGCTTGCCAAAAGGAACAACCCCGAATCTGCTCAATAGGCTCGGATCGCCCTATACTCAAATCATTGGGTCAAAAGGTGTTTCCTCGGCGTTTTGTTACATGGGCGCAGGTTCCTCAATCGTCCAAGGAATCGGCGCAGTGGTTTCTTGTCGTTCCAGATATTTACTCAACGCATAAGCCATATCTCCACGAGTCATCGGGGCGAGAGGATCAATAGAATTAGTCAGGGGATCGATATTAACAAACCCCTCATACAAAGCCGTGGCAATTGACTTTCTTGCCCAAGTTGGTATTTTATCAGCATCGGGATAGCGGGAAAGCAGTTCAGCCACCGTATCCTCTGGGAATTGAAACACGCCATAGGCTTGAGCTAAGATAGAGAATGCTTCGGCGCGAGTAACCCGTTGATTGGGAAAAAATCGTCCCTGACGATAACCTGTCATAATGTTATTTTGCAAGACTAATTGAATATCGCGATATGCCCAATGAGAGGTAGGTACATCGAGAACAGCAATAGGTTTGTCGGGTTGGGCGACTCGTTTTTCTAAGTCAAAGGTTTTGACTAAAATCGATGCTAATTCAGCCCGATTGAGGATTTGTTGTGCCTGAAAATCCCCCTCGCGATCGCGATTCATCCATCCCGCCGCGATAACCTGTTCAACGGGGTCAAGGGTTGTTGACTCTTGGGCAACAACCGGAAGACTTTGCAGTAAAAATACCAGAGGTAGGATGCCAAAAATGCGACGCATAGTGTACAATATCTTTCCTTTTATCAACACTAATGTTTTCCAGAAGTATTGACGTTACCACCAACGAGCAAGTTTCAACCGGATTCATTTTAACTGGATGTAAGGAAACAAATGACAAATGACATAAACAAATGACGAATGACAAATTTAACGAAATAATTCAGCAAAAAACCGATTCATTGCTGCCCAAGAGCGCTTATCTGCCTTCTCATTGTAAGCCACTCCCGTTGCCGGATCATTCCCCGCATTCGGATCACTAAAGCTGTGAACAGCATTACCATACATAACCATTTGCCAGTCTACATTGGCATAATTCATTTCTCGTTTAAACGCATCAACTTGCTCATCAGGAACTAAAGGATCGGCTGCACCATGCAACACCAAAACTCTACCTTTAATCGCTTGAGCATCTGCGGAATTGGGTGTATCTAAATTCCCATGAAAGCTAACAACCCCAGCCACTGGCGCACCACTGCGGGCTAATTCTAATACTGTACCCCCTCCAAAACAATAACCGATCGCGGCAACTTGATTCCCATCAGTCAGCGGATATTGTTGTAATACTCGTAATCCCGCCTGGGCGCGATCGCGCATTAACTTCCGATTGGATCGATAGATACTCGCTTGTTCTCTAGCTTCTTCATTAGTTTCGGGTCGAATTCCCTTACCATAAATATCAGCCGCAAATGCCACATAACCCAATTCAGCAAGCTGTTTTGCCCGTTGCTTCTCGTAATCTCCCAATCCTTTCCAAGCGTGAACCACCATCACACCGGGGCGCTTTCCCTCAATCTCGTCATCGTAAGCCAGAAAGCCTTGGAGTATAGTATCACCCTGTTGGTATTCAATCACTTGAGTGCGGACTTCAGCTAAAGCAATGGCTGAACTTAAGAGAGTAAACAGGGGAGTGATGAGCAGCGAAGTGAGTAAAATTTTCATAGCAGTTATAGTAAGTTATTTAGTTAGGATATCTTATTTAGATAAAATTTGGAACTAGCAATTAGCCGTTCACAGCCGTACAGCGATTTTAGCGGAAAATCTCTGTACAAAGTCAATCCTCTAAATCTTTATTTTGTCGCCCGATTAACACCTCCTGAAGTAATAGTTGAACCACACTAGCCGGATTTTCTGCCGCCATAACAGCACCAATGACAGCAACGGCTTTTGCCCCATGTGCGATCGCGGCACTCACTCGCCCTGACTCAATTCCACCGAGGGCGACTAATGGGCGATAACTGCGCTTAACGCTATCTCTTAACCCTTGTAAACCTAATGTGTTGCGCTGATCATCAGGTTTTGACAAAGGGGAGTACACTGGACTGATAGTAGCATAGTCAGCCAAACCAATATCATCCTGATCGAGTGAGTCAGTTGCATGACGCGAGACTCCTATAAGCATCTGAGGTGGAAGCTTTTGCCGCACAGGTTCAATAGCTGTCGTTGATGATAGATGAACTCCCGCTAGATTGTATTCTAATGCTAATTGAGGATAGCTGTGTACAAGCAACAATACACCTGTAGAGTCAGTTAACGGCTTCAGGTTACTAATTGTGGTAGCAATCTGGGAAATTGCCGCTTTTTTATCACGGATAATTATAGCAACATGCTGAGGATTAATGTCGTTGAGGATACTTGTTAGAGTTTGTTCTACCGTTCGACCCATCCGATGACAAGCGGCTGGATCAGTAATGAGTAAAAGATCGAAGGGTAGAGTAGAACAATTATTAGTCATTGGCATTTTTTTGGTATAATTTATTGCTGAAGAAGCCCTGAACTCAAGTTCGGGCTAAAAGCTAAAACCCGTTAAAACGGGTTCAAAGACTCACCCCAGGTTGATCCACCGCCCGATCTGGCTATCGAAGTGGATGTCACCTCGAAAACTCAGATGGAGGGTTACATTAGCTTAGGAGTTCCCGAACTTTGGCTGTGCGATCGCGGCAAACTTAAGATTTACACCTCACAATCCGGACAATATCAGTCAGTTTCCACCAGTCCCACATTCCCAGGACTACCGATTTTAGACGTCGTAGCAGAGGTTCTCACCCAAAGTAGCACGATTGGTAGAAGTCCTGGCTTACGAGCCTTTCGTAAGCAAATCCGAAATTTCATCAATAATTTGTAAGTAATAATTGCACTTATAACTCACTTGCAAACCCAAAATATGGAGAATTGAGTCATGCCAGAAAAGACATCCCGTTACTACGCAAAAACTAAGAGCTATGATACCATGCTCGGATTTGGAAGCAAAGAACACAAAACGACTGTCCGCGATAACACCACGGGTAAATATAGTAGTCGTAATGCACAAACTTCTCGCGACAAGGCGTTTAATAAAGCACAGTTGGAAGAATAAAAATGAAAAAGCCTAATTTTTATTGTAAGGCGATAACATTTGGAAACAAGCTTTGGTTTATTTGTTTTAATCCAAGCTTTTTGTTTAAATCCTGGCTTATCCGTACTCTGCAAATGTAATATTCCATTGTAAGATTTATAAAAATTAAATCACAAAAAATTATTTTCAGTTTATCCATATTTTTTATCTGAAAATGAGAATGGAGAACGGATACACCTAGTTGAGGTTAGGGGCTGGATAACTGAACCAATGTTCTAGTTCTGGGCAAAATTCATCAAATCGTCTAGATTAGATTCGCATACGGCTGATATAACAATTGACTATGCCCGAAGAAAAACCCACTGAACCGAAAACACTCACCCTAAAACCGGGTACATTATGGTCAACGGTTCAAAAGACAACCGAACACGCCCTCCAATGCGGCGCACTGCAACCGATCGCAACTGAGTATGAGTTCGTCGAACAGGATGGAATTCGCTTTCTGGTGCGGATCGTCTCTAACCTCGATCGCAAAGCCAAAGCCAAGAAGCAGCAGCAGAAGAAAAAAGCTGACTTTAACCCCTTTCTCCCTTACGAGGAAGATTTATTCGTGGCTGATATTTCCGACACCCACCTGTGTCTGTTAAATAAATTCAACGTAGTCGATTATCACCTCCTGATCGTCACCCGCGAGTATGAAGACCAGGATAATTGGCTCACCTTATCCGATTTTCAAGCAATGTGGACAGGTTTAGCGGAAATTGATGGCTTAGCCTTCTATAATGGCGGTAAAATAGCAGGGGCGAGTCAGCGACACAAACATTTACAACTGGTTCCGTTACCCCTAACACCAGAAAATCCCAAGCTACCCATCGAACCCGCGATCGCATCGGCTAATTTCCAGGGTTCCATTGGTACAATACCCAGCTTTCCCTTTGTTCATGCCCTAAC
>NZ_JBKHHI010000446.1:0-5185 GCF_046539235.1 Coleofasciculus sp. | reverse complement strand
ATAGCTCCCCCAAACCCCCTCGCCAAGTTAACTAAACAGTCCAGTTCCCATTGCATCTGAGTACAGACTTTTTCATAGCAAGCATTGACATATTCGCGATCGCTAGCTGCATCACGACCATACCATTCAAAGACAATCGGCGCACAAACACGAGTGTAAATCTGGACAGGCAAGGGAATATTGGGTAGCGGTCCAATCGCCAATCCCCACGGTAAACCTAAATAAACTGGAAAAACTTCCGGATCAAGACCAAATAACCAAGGGAAAAGTCCCCAATCATGCAGTTGTCGAACCTGGTCGTAAAAATCAGCCAAGACAATCAATGTATCATGAGCGCCGTGAGAAATAACGGGTATAATCGGCACACCTTCCCGTAATGCCAGCTTAATAAACCCTTGACGGCCCGCCAAATGGATTTTATTCCGCATGGTATGGGGACGAAAGACATCCTGTGCCCCCCCAGGGTAGACGAGGACACTAGCACCTCGACGCAAAGCCGCGATCGCCATTTTGGGATGAGTCCTGATTGCCCCCGTCTTAGCCGCTAGTCGTGCCGTGTTTGGGTCAATTTTCCAGCCATTGGGGTGCATCAGACCATAAACCGGACGTTCGGTACCAAAATGCCGAAACCAGTCATACATGACCATGATCATATCCGGTGCGACGAGTCCGCCATTGTGAGACCCCACAAATAAGGCGTTATCCTCATCGGGAATGTGATGCCAGCCATCGGTTTTCACCCGAAAGTAGTAGTGGTAAAACCATCCCCATAAGGGCATGAAAGATTGGATGGTTTGGGGATCACGTTCATCGAGTGACCACCCGGGTTGGTCGTTTGGGATTGAGTTACCATTCATGAACGAAACAAAATGTTGGGTTGGGCGGATTTTGACCAAAAGCAGAAGAGTATAAGCTTACTTTTGGTCGGGATCTGGAAAACATCTCTCCAAACCTCTCTCCTGCTCGGAGTATAAGAGGCACAACCTGAGTGACTTTCTTCGAGAAACAGGATGACTTGCATCCTTAATAAATATTAACGGAACTCAATGCATAAGGCTCTACTTGCGGTATTCCCAGTCGAATGGTAAGGCTTTTTTAGTTTCCCCTACCGTGGCATAGTCGGAAATCAAGGACTGTGATCGCCTGGTGAATACCTTGCCACCATGGCAACAGCGATAAAATCTCCCCAAAAAAAAACCCCTAGGTGAGCCTCGAAGACACCGCTAGGGGATTCCCAAACAACCTAAACACTAAACAGGAGAATAACGACCACGTTGGAATGCGTTTAAGCTCCCTTACTTACCTAGTTTGCACCCCCGAACGGCTTTTTATGTTTAGCTATGATGAAAAGCGTGTAAAGATTTGATGAATTTTTGCCTGATTGAGTAACTATTACCACATTTTGCTCTAGTGGGGGTGAGGGGTAGCACCCATCACAATGCTTGGGGAAATCATTGGGAAATTGATAGTACAACTCCAGTTTTCCCCAAACATTATGGATACTAACGAACTCCTGCGGCGTTATCTAGCCAGGGAACGGAATTTTCAGGGTGCTAATCTCAAGAAGATCAATCTCATGGGTGCTGATCTTAACGGTGCTGACTTGATTGGTGCTGATTTGAGTGGTGCTGATCTCAGGGGTACTCAACTGATTGACGCCGATTTAAGCAACACGGATCTCAGCCGAGTCAACCTCAGTGGCGCTAACCTGAAACAGGCTAACTTAAGCGGTGTAAATTTAAATTCAGCTAACCTGAGCCGCACTTTCTTGATGCATGCCGATCTCAGAGGTGCGACTTTGATTGAGGCAAATCTTATGGATGCTGACTTAGCGGATGTTAATCTCAGCCGAGTTAATCTCACTCAAGTTAATCTCAGCCGAGCTAACTTAAGTAGTGCGAACTTATTTGGAGCTATCCTAACGGAAGCCATTATGGTGGGTGCTGATCTGAGTGGTGCTTTTTTAATTGGTGCTGACTTAAGCGATACCAACTTAAGTGGCGCTAATCTCAGCGGTGCTGATTTGAGAGGAAGCAATCTCAGTCGGGTTAACCTCAGTGGTGCTGATCTGTTTGGTGTTAATCTGAGTGGTGCTAATCTGACTCAGGCTACTTTGAATCGGGCAAACTTAAGCTATAGCAATCTGAGTAATACCAATCTCACGGAAGTTGATCTGAAGATTACCCACGTAGAGAACGCTCGATTTGGAGAGAATGAGGGACTCTCTGAAAACAACCAGTTTGATTTGCAGCGACGTGGGGCAATTTGGGAAATGACGAGTTTTAGTGTGGGGGGAATGTAGGGTTCTCAGCTAAATCCTATGATAGCGACTTACCTATTAGCAGAAAGAGAGAGTGCCGCATCAGTTGTGCTGATCAATTTCCAAGGCACTCTCTCCTCCCTCTCTTGTTTGAGACAATCCTGGATCAAGAAATGTCCACTAACTCAATATCAAAGGTTAAGTCTTGTCCTGCTAGAGGATGATTGGCATCTAATCTCACATTCGAGTCGGTGACATCGGTAATCACCACTGGAATAACTCGCCCGTTAGGTTGTTGAATTTGTAATTGCTGACCGATTTCAGGATTCAAGTCTGGGGGCATTTTGTCTCGTGTCACCTCCAGTACCATTTCGGAACGATGGGGACCGTAAGCTTTATCCATGGGAATCATTTCGGTTTTGGAATCCCCAGGCGTCATACCCACAACGGCTTGCTCGAAACCTGGAATGACCTGTCCAGCATCAATGGTGAATTCTATCGGTTCGCGACTCAGGGAAGAATCAAAGACCGTACCGTCCTTTAATTTACCGGTGTAGTGAATTTTGACGGTATCACCCACTTTCGCTTGTGCCATATTTATTTTCCTTGGAGTTGGTCAACACCTCTAGGGTATCAACTCGCGCAAATTTTGCCTTATTTCTCTAGTGCGATTAACCAGTCATATCTATCTGGGAGGTGAGTCATACTTCTAAGGAAACTCTAGGGTGAGCAAGGCTGATGAACCGAGTTAATCAGTCTATCGCTCTTGCCCACCTTAGCTAACATTCAGCCAGTTGAAACAGTTCAACAGTCAAGCAATCGTATTTGAGCATCTCAAAGGATGGAAGCCCAAAGGTGGACGGAAGCGCTCAATATTGAGGCAACGTTTCCACGGATGGCTCAAGTCGATGATTCGGGACTACACCGAAATGAAGTGGGCTGAGGCTGGCGGCAAGGTAATTGAGGTAATCGCCGCCTACACCTCTAAGTTGGCGTATGACGGCTCTGGAACTGTGCAGCGTGATGCTAAAAATTATGCTCTAGCTAAATTCTCCTCTGGCAAGCGGTACAACTGCGACCTGAATGGCAGTATGAACATTGCCGCCAGAGGAATTCTTAAGCTTGTTCGCCGAAAGGACAACAAGAAGCTCTCCAGTAAAAACTCTGGACGCTTGCCTCGAAGCTGGGCTTGTTTGTGTGACTTGTGGAACCCTGTCGTTCCCAAGTTAGCATCTCTACACCTCCACCTCGCGGCAGCAGGTGGAGGAGCTTCATTTAGCTTACGGAGGTCAGATCCTGATCAGACTCTTCGGCTTCAGGAGTTGAAGCAGCTAACGCTTCTGGAGGAACAGGGATAGCAAAGTTATAGGGTTCAAAGACTTCGGATGAGGGTGTCTCTGTGATAATCGTCTCAGTGGGTTGGTTATGATCGGCTTTGAATTTTTTCACAGCGACTAACCCTCCGGCTACGGCGGCGATACCAACACCAGCAATGCCGAATTTTTTGTAGAAGTTGATTTTATCGCTAACGAGACTAGGAGATTCTCCAGAAGCATTTGAGGAAACACCCTTTTTGCCAAACCCACAGGGGAGGGCTTGAGTGGGGCTAATCGTTGCCAGCAATAGGCTACCTGTAACGGTTACGGTAGAAAGGAGACTTGTGAAAAATAGTTTGGATTTAATCATGATTGCTAAGGGATATGCCTAATCAGGGACAAAAAGCTTATCTAACAGTGTACAGACCTGATCTAATTATGGAATTGTTATTCGATAGCAATTTCTGATTAAATATATAAATCAAACTCAATGATATCGCTGAGATTCTTGGCAACGCTGTCTCATGACACGTTAGAACGCAACTGGGATAGGTATTCAGCCGGACATGGTATGTGCAGCGCCACCTCGCCAAGAGTACGTCAAAATATAAAAATATAAGAACTTCCCTCTCTTTCTATGGACTGGCAAGAACTATCTGGTAGCTGGGTTTTAATTCCGTCTCGTCCCGTTGGCATCGTGCATTTTTTGGGTGGGGCGTTTATTGCAGCTGCACCCCAAGTCACCTACCGTTGGCTACTTGAGCAATTAGGGCGTCAGGGTTATTTGGTTGTGGCGACGCCGTTTCTCAATACCTTAGATCACGTTGCGATCGCCCGCGAAGTCCTCAACCGTTTTGAGACGACCCTCGATCGCCTCAAAGCCACAAGACTACTCAGGAAACAGTATTTACCGATCTACGGTGTCGGACATAGCATGGGGTGCAAACTGCATCTGCTGATTGGTAGTCTGTTTTCCGTGGAACGGGCGGGTAATATTTTGATTTCCTTCAACAATTATCCAGCAAAACAAGCGATTCCGTTTCTGGAACAGTTCAATATGCTGGATCAGTTGACGTTCCTCAAGCAGTTGAATATCAAGCCAGCCTTTGACGTTGAATTTACCCCCTCACCCCAACAAACTAACGAACTGATTGCCCAGCAATACGCCATCCGCCGCAATTTACTGATTAAATTTATCAAGGACGAGATTGACCAAACGGCAATTTTATCCCCTGTGCTGCAACAACGATTTCCGAATATGGTTGTGCTACAAATGCTACCGGGAAATCACTTAACACCGTTGGGACAAGATGTCAATTGGAAAACGGGAGATTCCTTTACACCATTCGATGCGATCGGTCAGTGGATGAAGCAAGGGGTTTATCGGGATTTAAATCGACTGAATTTGGAGATTCTGCGCTGGTTAAATCCTTTGGCAGTGGGGTAAATTGATATTGATAGATCAGTAGTGGGGCAAAAGTAGAGTGTGGGAATTCAGGTGTTTGAACCCCTGGATTAATTGTTGAATCCATCGACAATTTTTGGCTGAACCCATACAGCACTTTCACGCCACGGTGTGGTACAGTAACAGCCATGAGCGAACCGATTT
>NZ_JBKHHI010000445.1:0-5193 GCF_046539235.1 Coleofasciculus sp. | reverse complement strand
AACAAAACCCGCCCTCCTCACCGATAACCTATCAACAAAACCCGCCCTCCTCACCGATAACCTATCAACAAAACCCGCCCTCCCCACCGATAAATTTAGCCACAATTGTAGGGGTGGGTTTAGGGGTTCACTGTTACCTGATTAAGACTACCCAGCCATTTAGTTCTTGGCACACGATAGGGTTGAAATATCAAGGGTTCCCAACCGCCAAATTTAACCAAGTGAGCCAGAAAATGTAACGTTCCGGCTAGAATATCACTCCGTTGCGGTTGTACAATATTGCTTAATTTCAATTGATCCGGAGATTGCCAAAAGTCTTTCATTGATGCCACAATATCTGGAGCATTAGATAAGCGCACGAAGAAAAAGATAACTTGAGCCATTTTCGCCTCTACAGCCGCTGGGTTTTTGAGTTTATTCCCCTGAAATTTTCCGTCAAAGCGCTGCTGAATAAATTTTTTCACTTGCTGGGAATAGGCGGTAGAATTATAGTCAGTAATCGCTTGAGAAACCGAGTGATAGCGACCCGAATTAATCAGAGATCCGATCACACAAGCCGCTACATCGGCGGTATAGTCGGAATCTCTAGCAAAGCGAGTTAAGGCTTCAGATAAGCTTTTAACCGCTAGGGTTTCATATTGCGTTCGATACACAATAATCGCTGAACCAATATCACCCGCCCACGCCGTATGATCGGCTGTCCATTGGGTTAAATCTGACCATTGAACGCCTGGTTGATTAATTTGGTCAGACAAGGAGGCGAGAAAATGACCAAAGTCTGTGGTTTCTCCACTTAACAAGACATCCCCATTGAGTTTTCCTTGAAATTCTCCTTCAATATACTCTTGGTGATAACCTGTGGCGGTACTCCATAACCTTGTTGTATAGTTTTTTCGGGTATAGCCGCGCAAAATATTGGCGATTTCATACGCTGATTTATTAGGATTTTGCCGTTCAACGTTTTGGATAAATTCTAAGGCAGTTTCAAGTTCAGACATAAATTCGTCATTTGTCATAAGCTGTCACGCATTTATAGCAGTAGACACAATCGTTTATTCAAAACGGCTTGTTGTAATCGTGGGGACAACCAATCATTATACTGCGGATAAACGGGTAAGCGTGGTATCAGATGCCATCCGGCTGGTTCAATAATATTTTGTAATCGCTGAATTTGAGGATGGGGATAATCGGGATTTACCTCGTCTTTGGGTCCAATTCCTCCCAAATCCCTCGCCCCTGCGTCTAAACAAGCGAGTAACCATTGATCATCTAGGACTAAATTGGGCGGAATTTGCAGGGTAATATCAGCGGGTAAAATTTGACGGGCTTTGGCTATGACTTGGGGTAACTGTTGTGGATCAAATGCGGGGGCTTGCCAATATTGTTGATCACCGGGACTATGGGGTTGTAAGATAACTTCTTGGATGTGACCATACTGATCATGAAGCTGCGCGATCGCATCTAAGGTTTCCCACCAATCCATGGGTGTCTCACCAATACCCAACAATAGCCCTGTGGTAAACGGGATCTGCAATTCCCCCGCCCAAACCAGTTGTTGTAGCCGTACCTGTGGTATCTTACTCGGAGCATGACGGTGAACGGTTTGCTGGAGTTGGGGTGTTAGTTGTTCCAGCATTAACCCCATTGACACATTCACCAATTTTAGCGATCGCATCTCCTCAAACTGCAATGGTCCTACATTAGTATGGGGTAGAAATCCCATGGATAGGGCGAGTTCACATAAATCATAAATTCGCTGGAACCAAGCTTGACGCCGTGGCGAGTGGGGATGTACTTCACCACTGAGGATGAGAATTTCACAAATTCCCTGGGATTGAAGCTGTTTTAAGCGATCACCAGCCTCTGTTAAAGTCAACCATGGACTTTTACCCGGATCAGCGCGAAAGTTACAATAGCTACAACGGTTAAAGCATTCGTAAGTAGGAACCAGGGTGTAAGCGGGACTATAGGTAATAATTTTAGAAGCGCTAATTTCCATTCTCTCCCAACTCTCAACCTGACACCACTATAGGCTGCACTTGATCGCAGGTACGAACCCTATAGTTCTAGCCAGGAAGTAGCGACTAGCTATTGACTTACATAATATGTATATTATATATTATATATTATATTTATGTTATGGGAAATAATATTCTACGTGTTCAACACGCTGGGGAACCGTACAGGATTCTTTTTGCTTTTGACCCGAAAAGGCAAGCAGTTCTTTTGCTTGGTGGCAATAAATCTGGAGATTTGGGAGGTTCTGTGGATATTACTATCCATTTTCCGGAGAAAGAACCCGTATGCTTTTCTCGTGTTGAAACCCTATTATCTCGGAAAGGAGCAGAGTCAGACACAGAAATGTAACTTTCAGACTAATTACTTAAATCTCAGCCATATTCTCAGAACGCTCCAACCAGATAGCTCTCAATCCCGCTGCTTTAGCCCCTTGATAATCTTCCCGCAAACTATCACCAATGTGCCATGCTTCTGAAGGTTCACATTCATATTTCTGTAAAGCGTGGGTAAAAATTTTGGGATCAGGTTTAGCCGCCCCCGCTTCTGTGGAAATGGTGATTGAACTGAAAAACTCATCCAGATTCAGTGCTTTTAGCACAAAGTAAAGGCGAGAATCAAAATTGGACAAAACACCCAGTTGAATATCGACCCGCCGCCACGCCTCCAGGGATGGGATCACATCGGGATAAATAAACCAGGGTTCAGTTGTAGCAAAGTGGTTGTAAAGATGGTCAAAAAAATCGGTAAAGTCGGTAAACTGTTCTAGAACACCGACCTTTTGGAATGTGCGAAGGGCAATTACACGCCACCATTCAAATTCACACTCATGAATCTCTTCTGGGTCTGTATCTGGGAAAACTAAGGGATCAGCCGCAGCAAAAGCCTGGAAAAAGGCATCGTTAACCAGTTTCGGTGGTACATTCACGTTGAACTGGCGAGCGATCGCACTGTAAATCTGACCCACGCTCCCGCGCACCCCAAATAATGTACCAACCGCATCTAGTAAAATGACTTTTGGATTGGTCATTTGTCATTCGTCATTCGTTATTTGTCTTATAGTTATCGTACCTGGTCAGGGCGGGTTTAGTTACTTATGGGTGAGGTCAGAAACGATAGTAGTAAAACCCGCCCCTACACAACACTCAATCAGGGCGGGTTTTGAACAAACATTATCGTCAACCGGGAAACGAAAATCCATAAACCCGCCCCTACATACCCTCATCTTTGAGCAGATTGAATAAAGGTTGTGCCATCCAATTTAAACCAACTTTGAGCTGATGGTCTAGGGTGGGCATACGATAAAGATAGGCAAGACGCCGCGCTAAGTGGGCGAAAACCCCATCAAGTTTTAATCCTAACCCGGTCAGTGTCGCGTTGTCTGTCCCTAATGTCATCATTTCGCCTAAATGCTGGTAGCGGAAGGGGAGTAAGGGACGCCCAGTTAGAGATGCCCAGATATTCCAAGCAGCGTAATCGGCTTGCTGGAAGGCGGATTGAGCCGTGTTGGGGACTTGTTGACCGGTGGCGTCTCGACAATCAGCTAGATCCCCGAGGGCATAAAGTTCTGGGTGATCAACCACTTGTAGGGTTGGGGTGATCATGAGTTGACCCCGGTGGTTTTGTTTAAAGGGGAGCGATCGCACGACGGGGGCGACTGTGGTGCCAACTGCCCATACCACTATATCTACTGGAATGGTATCCACCTGTCCTTTGTACAGCAGGGAAATGGTATCAGCGCTGATCGCATCTACCGACGTGTCCAAGTCAATCCACACATTTCGTTCATTTAAAGCTGTCCGGGCGGCTTCACGGTTAAATTCGGGAGAGGTTTTCAGAATCATATCACCCCGTTCAATTAACCGGATGCGTCCTCGTTCTCCCAGCCGATCAGCGAGTTTGCAGGCGAGTTCCACCCCACTATACCCACCGCCCACAACCGCGACACGAATTTTTTCCGCGTCGGATTCTTCGAGCATGCGTAACCGTTCTTCTAAACGATAAGCATCTGCGATCGCCCGGAAGGGAATGGCATGTTCAGCGACACCGGGGACGCTCTCCATCGGTGTAACTCCGCCTAAGGATAAGACCAGGCGATCATAAGTAAACTCTATACCATCCTGCAATTGTACCCGCTTTTGCTCACTATCAATCCCCATCACCGTCGCTTGGGTAAAGCGTACTCCTGTATTTGCCAGAAGTTCTTCAAAGGGTGGGGCAATTTCCCAAGTTTGCAGTTCACCTGTGAGGAGTTCGTACAGCAGCGGCATAAATACGAAGCGATCGCTTTGATCAACAAGTATAATTTCTGGCTGCTGTGACGTTTCCCAAGGGAGTTGGCTTAAGCGCAGGGCAGTATACAGCCCCCCAAAGCCTCCACCGAGAATACATAATCGGGTTGTTTGGTCACTCATTGTTGAATGGGCGGATTATCCGTGGTAGGGGAACTTCTTTCCAGGATAGCAAGATACCCAATGTAGAGACGTAGCATGCTACGTCTCTACAGGCAGGGCGGGTTTTGAACAAAGGTTATGATCAATAGTAAAACACGATTCCCAAGGCACCCGCCCCTCTGCTTTAAATATCGCCGCGAATTTCTTCGACTACGCCATCTCGCAGCAGAATTTCGACCTGCATTTTGCGAACCAGGTTATCGCCGGCTTCAACGCGGAAAAAGCTTTCGATCTGACCTTGATTGACTTCTTGGTCAAGTTCGAGCATCTGTACCTGTTGAAGTTGCTGGAGTTGCTGGTTTTTTTGCTCAAGCAGCTCACTTTTCTTTTGATTGACCTGCAATTGAATACTTTCGATTTGCTGCTTGACTTGAGGACCCGGAGGATTCACACTTTGCTTTTGAATTTCCGCGATCGCCCGTTGCCCTTGCATGTCCAACTGTTGAAGTTGAGAGTCCAGTTGGTTAATTTGTCCTTGAAGTTGTTGTTGCACCTCCTCCTTCCAGCGGGGTGTGACAATGGCTTTAATATTAACCGGTCGCTTCAAGAGTAGGTTGGATTGAGATTCTTTGGATTGAGATTCTTCTGTAGGCATATAGGTATTTCTCAGTAGGTCTGACACTTAAAAAGGTAAGGGTTAATCCGGCTAACAGGATAACCTAAAGTTTGGGGGCATAATCATGTTAAGAGCAACAGGCAACTTGCCAGCAGACTCTTTCACCCT
>NZ_JBKHHI010000444.1:0-5202 GCF_046539235.1 Coleofasciculus sp. | reverse complement strand
AGAATCTGATTTAACATCGCGATCGCAGGCTCTGAGATCGCCTCAATCTGTAAGGCATTCAGCGCGGCGATGCCGACGGGGATCAAAATTAAGACATAAACCGTCGTGCCAATAATCCAGGAGAGTGATTTCCCCCCTGGCGCACTTTGTAGTCCAAATCGCGCTCCGAGTTGATCCGTTCCCGCGGCTGACAAAAGATTCGTGACGATGCGCCGCACCACCTGAGCCACTAACCAACCTGCTGCCGCAATCACAAGGGCTGCCAAGATATCTGGCAAGATTGCCAAAATTTCATTGAGCAACTCCTGCACCGGGCGCAGAGTGCCTTCCAAGCCCAAGGTGCTGAGAATGGAGGGCAGGAATAGCAGAAAAATGAACCAGTACAGAGCATTCCCCATGGTTTCACTCAGGGAAAACTGGTTGGTTTGACGTTGAGCCTCACCTTCTCCGGAACGGGGTGTCTCATTGAATTGTTCACCCAAACGCTCATCTAAACCCAATGCCCGTAATCCTCGGGTTGTGATCAGCTTGACCAAGCTTGCCAATAACCAAGCCACTCCCAACAGAATTGCCGCGGCGAAAAGTCTGGGCAAGAACCGCAGGATTTGGTCGAGGAAATTATTCAGCGGTTGAGAAACAACCTCCAGCCTCAACGTCTGCAGAACCGCTACCACCGTGAAAATGATGATAATCCAGTAAACGGCACCGGCTACCCATTTCTCGATCGGCGGCGCTTCTGCCCCTTGTTGACCGCCAGCAAACCACTCAGCAATTTGATTGTCGATACGGGTACGGTTGAGCAGTCCTTTGGTAATTGACTTAGCAATCAATGCCACGATCCAACCGACAATCAGGATGAGGATTGCGGCAATTAGATTGGGAACGAAGCTACTCAGATTTTGCCAAATTCCCTGAACACCAGCCTGAGCTTCTTGAATGGGTTCTGGTGTTTGTTGGGCTAAGAGGGGATGCACCCAAGGGGGCACACCTCCGATTGGGATAATTCCTTGCCAAGGTTGGTTCATAGTCTTCCTTATCTAATAGTCTCTAACAGTAAACGCTCTCACACACAATCTCTGACTTTCGGGCTACAACTCATCGAGTATCTATAATCCTCTCAATCAATCTACGTCTTTGTCTCCACGTTTTTTTGCCACTTCAAGATTTTTCACCTCAGATCGTCATAGCTAACAGTGTCCCGCTAATTACGGCGTTACCTCTATCTTTATGGGGAATTTGGTCAGAAAAATCAAGCTTATGTTGGTTTTTCTCCCTCAAATCAGCTTTTTTTGGCGTTCATCAGGGTATAGGATATCTCTTTTTGGCATTCCCATGTCTAAAGACGAGGGGATAATAGGTGGAGCAAGTGAAGCAGCTCGGAAGACAACAGTCCTTCATCCCTGATCTGGTATTGCCAGGAGTCTCCCTATCCCCGATTTGCCTCGTCTTCCTCCCTTTTTGCACAATAGAGGAGATTCGATCCGGATTGAGTCAGACACGGCGAGCTGACACTGTAGTAATAAGAGTCAGATTACCAGCTATCGACACCCTATTATCGGTTTAAATGTCCAATTCTCAAGTTTTTGAACAATCTATCCCCATTAAAGCCAGCGCCACTACTGTTGAGCGCTGTATCACGGATCTGACGCTGATGCACCGCTGGCTCAATCCAGCCCTGCGTTGTTATCCGGTGGGGGAGTGGAGTACAGATATCGGGAGTCGCAGTCGCTTTGTGATTCAAATTCCGATGGTACAGCCTACCCTCAACAGCGTGGTTGTGGAACGCGAACCCGGTTTAATCGTTTGGCAATTCCAAGGCTTTTTCCAAGGGCGCGATCGCTGGGAATGTCAACCCACGATTCGAGGTACGAGGCTGCTGAATCGTTTTGAGTTTGAAATTCCCAATCCTCTCGTCAGTTGGGGCTTTGATACCTTTGCCACAACCTGGACACAGCAGGATATGAAAGCCCAGCTACGCCGCCTGAAACGGGTGGCTGAACAGATGTATCAAGGGACGGATTAATAACTTTAGCGAGTATATTAGATTCAGTGCTAACCCGAACGCTACTTGCCACTTAATGCATCTCACCCACTATGACAATTCTGCTCACCCTCGGTGTTATCGTACTGACTCTGATTTTATTTATCAGTGAATGGTTGCCCGTTGATATTACCGCACTCACAATTATGGTGCTGCTGATCGTGCTGGGATTAGTCACCCCAGAGGAAGGCATATCTGGGTTTAGTAGTTCAGCCACAATTACCGTGATGGCAATGTTTATTCTCAGTGCAGGAATTGCCCGCACGGGTGCGATTCAAGTCGTCAGCGAACTCCTGTTGAAGTGGGGAGGTAAAACATCCTCGCAGCAGATTTTAGCCTTGGGGGTAATTGCCGGTCCGATTAGTGGTGTGATTAATAATACGGCTGTCCTGGCTGTCTTTCTGCCGATTGTGGAAGATTTATGTCGCCAACAGCGGATTTCTCCCTCCAAGCTTCTCATCCCCTTGTCTTATGCCAGTATTTTAGGCGGAATGATTACCGTAATTGGCACATCCACCAACATTTTGGCGAGTGGTTTGTCGGATAAATTGGGGTACGGTACATTCAGTTTATTTCAGTTCACCAAATTAGGATTACTCACCTTCACGATTGGCTTAACCTATCTTGTGTTCATTGCGCCCCGACTCTTACCCAATAAAAAAGCTGCGGGTAGTGATACTCAAGAGTATGGACTTCAAGACTATGTGAGTGAAATTGTGATTCCACCAGGTTCCAGCTTGGTTGGACAAACGTTACGTTCGACTCAAATTCAGCGTAAATTTGATATGGACGTACTGGAAATTATCCGTAATGATACCCGTTTCGCCCAACCCCTAGCTGACAAAGTATTGCAGCCGGGAGATATTTTAGTTGTTCGGGGTAAACGGGAATGTTTACTGAATATTAAAGCGGAACGGGGGATCGATATTTTGCCTGATGTCCAATTTGGCAAGAAATCCATCGAAGAAGACTTAACATCTGGGGAAGATACGATCGCTGAAGTCTTAATCTTGTCAAACTCTGATCTAGCCGGCTCTACCCTTAAAGACTTTCGATTTCGGCAACGCTATAACCTGACGGTATTAGCCATTCGTCGTGGACAAGAATTTGTTCGGGAACGGTTGGGTAAAGTTCCCTTACGGTTTGGGGATTTGCTCTTGGTACAAGGACCCAAGCAAAGTTTTGTCGGATTACAAAACAGTCGCGATTTGCTAGTCTTTGAGCAACGAGACATGGAGTCGTTACGGCGAGAAAAAGCTGGAATTGCTGTAGCAATTGGTGTGGGTGTTGTTCTAGTGGCGGCGTTTAACCTATTACCAATTTTGGTTAGTGCCTTGGCGGGAGTGGTTTTAATGGTCATCACGGGCTGTCTGAAACCCGGGGAAGTGTATAGTGCTGTTCGCTGGGATATTATCTTTCTCTTGGCGGGATTAATTCCGTTGGGAATTGCCATGGAAAATTCGGGAACGACTAAATGGTTAGCTGATAATTTAGTTTCCCTAGGCAGTAGTTTTTCACCCTACTGGATGCTGACGTTTTTCTTTCTGATTACGGCGTTATTGACTGAGGTGTTATCCAATAACGCTTCAGTGGTTTTACTCTTACCCATTTCAGTGCAAGTGGCTCAGACGTTGGATCTCAATCCCTTTGCCTTTATGTTTGCTGTCACCTTCGCCGCGTCAAATAGTTTTATGACACCGATTGGGTATCAAACCAATACGATGGTCTACAGTGCAGGAGGTTATCGGTTTTTAGACTTTTTCCGCGTGGGCGCTCCCCTGAGTCTTTTGATGATGTTTGTAATTCCCCCGTTAATTATTCTGCTTTATGGTTTATGACGATTTGTTATTAGTCTTATGTCATTCGCCCTTTGTCCGCAGGAGGGTGGGCAAGCCCAACTAATGATAATATTAAGTGTCTCTAAGTTTATAAGTGTTGCCCACCCTACTTAAATTCGTTGTATTACGAAACCCGCCATGACCAAGTAGGATAAGTTTTTGACCCATTAACAATCGATAAAAACATGACAAAAGTACGAATCGGGCTGCTATTTGGGGGGCTCTCAGGAGAACACGAGGTTTCGATTTGTTCAGCACAAGCGATCGCGAAAGCGTTGAGTACGCCACCGAATACGGAAAAGTATGAGGTAATACCAGTTTATATTCAAAAAGATGGCATCTGGCAACCCCCAGACATCGCCCAGCAGGTTTTGGCATCGGGAACGCCTCTAGATACCCATGGAGACGGAAACCTCTGGCAATTTCCACCTCAGGTGGCTGACGTGGAGGTTTGGTTTCCCATCTTGCACGGACCCAATGGCGAAGATGGCACGATTCAAGGCTTGTTAACGTTAATGCAGGTTCCTTGTGTGGGTTCGGGTGTCTTAGGTTCGGCAATGGCAATGGATAAAATTGCTATGAAACAGGTATTTGATCAAGTGGGACTCGCCCAAGTGAAGCATAAGGGATTGAGTCGCGCCCAAGTGTGGTCAAATCCCTGCGTTTTCCCGAAACTGTGTGATCAGATTGAGGAAACGTTGGGGTATCCCTGTTTTGTTAAACCCGCTAATTTAGGATCATCAGTAGGTATTGCCAAAGTGCGATCGCGAAGTGAATTGGAAACGGCGTTAGATAATGCCGCCAGTTATGATCGCCGGATTATTGTAGAAGCGGGAGTCGTGGCGCGGGAAGTCGAATGTGCGGTTTTAGGGAATGATAATCCGAAAGCATCTGTGGTAGGTGAAATTAGTTATACCAGCGATTTTTACGACTATGAAACTAAATATACAGAAGGTCGTGCCACGTTATCGATTCCCGCACCGTTACCGGATAGTGTGACTCGTCAGATTCAGGAGATGGCACTCAAGGCATTTGCTGCGGTGGATGCAGCGGGTTTGTCACGGGTAGATTTCTTTTATGTAGAGGCGACAGGGGAGGTTTTGATTAATGAAGTCAATACCTTACCCGGTTTCACCGCCACCAGTATGTATCCTCAACTGTGGGCAGCCACTGGTGTACCATTCCCTCAATTGGTGGATCAGTTGATTGAACTCGCCCAAGAACGGCAAAGTTTTTAAGTAGGTGGACATTAAAGTGAACGGTTGAGATCGTCATTTGTCATTTGTCATTTGTCATTTGTCATTTGTCATTTGTCATTCGTCA
>NZ_JBKHHI010000443.1:0-5211 GCF_046539235.1 Coleofasciculus sp. | reverse complement strand
TCTGACACCAGATACCTTAACCTATATCTTAAACACAGGCGGATTAGTTTTTCCGCCTCTAACATTTGTTCCCTACGATGCCTATCGTAACCGTCTTTATTCTCCCGATGAATTAATGGGAGATTATCAAGTTGGTGTGACAGGAAGCTATAGTCATACTCTGGATGGTCGAGTCTATGACCATTATGTCAACAATGGTAAAGATCACCCCGCCAGTATTCTGGAAACCCTCGCCCAACGGTTACATGATCATGCGATTACCGATGCTTTAGAAGAACTGATTGATGGGCGAAAGGTTGTAGCAATTATGGGCGGACATTCCCTGAAACGGAGTGATCCCAACTATATCAAAGTGGCGCTAATTTCTGGAGAATTGACCCGTCGGGGTTATTTAATGACCAGTGGTGGCGGACCCGGTGCAATGGAAGCCACCCATTTAGGTGCATGGTTTGCCTATCGTTCCCAAGCTGAATTAGAAGATGCGGTGGAGATGCTGGCGGCTGCACCGATTTATAAACCCATGGAACAATGGTTAGATACCGCCTTTGCGGTGAAACAAAAATACCCACTTCAGGATAAAAATGGGCAATATCCAGAGAGTTTAGGTATTCCCACTTGGCTGTATGGTCACGAACCGCCCACCATTTTCGCCACCCACATCGCCAAACTATTTGCTAATAGTATCCGGGAAGAAGGGTTACTCGCGATCGCCAAATATGGGGTAATCTATTCTCCAGGGAGTGCCGGAACCATTCAAGAAATCTTCCAAGACGCTTGTCAGAACCATTACAAATCCTTTGGTGTGGTGAGTCCGATGATTTTCTTAGGCGAAGATTACTGGAAATGTAAAAAACCCGTGTTTCCGTTATTAGCACAATTAGCGGCGGGGAGAGAATACAGTTCACTGTTGGCGATTACCGATTCCGTAGATGAGGTAATTCAGCAGATTGAAAAATTTGCCGCCACATTGTAACTAATTTTGTGTTAAAGACCTGTAGGGGCGACCCGCTGCATCAATGAACAACACTCGTTCACTCAATTCCCTCGGGTCGCCCTATCTCCACCTCTCGGTAACAAAAAATCCCTCTTTAAAGACCTGTAGGGGCGACCTGCTGCACTAATGAACAACACTCGTCCACTCAATTCCCTCGGGTCGCCCTATCTCCACCTCTCGGTAACAGAGACTATTTATTGCCGTTTATTCAAAAACAACATGACCAATTCAACCCCTTCTATTCCACCCGTCGATTTAGTCATCGTCATCGATACCAGTCCCTCAATGAGGGATGAAGCCCAAGCCCTTAGTCAAGCCGCCGCCGCCGCGATTCAAGCCGCCAGTTCTAGCTGCCCTTCCGATTTACGAACCGAATGGTTTGGCATCGAAGGCACCTGGAAAAACACTAATTTTAGCCGTCGAATTCGTGACTATCTAATTCAAGAATGCGACGCGCCAGAAACTGAAATCCGGGCAAGAAAACGGGGTGAACTCAAAGAAGCTGGTGCCCAAGAAGATGCCGCCCGTACTCTTGAAGATATTGTCAATCACTTTAACTGGCGCGAGGATGCCGCCCGGGCAATCTTTTACCTAGGGGATGAAGCCTTAGAAGCCGGAGGTCTTCAAACCACCCAAGAGGATATTGAAGCCGCTAATCGCGCCATATCCCAGGCAAAAACTGCCAATATCACGATTCACACCTATTTGGGTAAGTCGAAGAGTAAACATCGAGAGAGTATCCAAAGCGAATACGCCAGAGTCGCATCAGAAACCGGGGGACAAGCATTTACTGACCAAGACACCCTCAAAGGCTTTGAAGCTGTTCTAGAAAAAGTTATTTGTGGTAGTTGTACATCGCAACCGGAAACACCCTCAAAACGTCCAGTTCGCCAGAAAACACTGAACGTTGGCACATTCAATCTTTATAACCTAGTTCTGCCCAATGTCACCTATTACGAAACCAATAAATATAGTCCAGAGGTTTATCAGCGCAAAAAGACCTGGATTGCCCGTCAAATTGAACAAATGGACGCCGATATCATCGGTTTCCAGGAACTGTTTCACGAGGAAGCCTTGCGACAAATTCTCGCGGAAACCCCAGACTGTGCCAATGCTAACCTAATTACCGCCAATCCCACTGGGGACAAACCAACCGTAGCGCTACTGTCGAAAGTTCCGGTTCTCAACCATCAAATCTTCACCGAATTTCCCGAAAAGGCACGTCTAGACATGGAAGGGACAGCCATTCCTCTGCATAGCTTTTCCCGTCCCCTGTTATCGGTGGATCTCGCCTTAAGTGATTCCGTTGAATGTACAGTATTTGTAGCTCATCTTAAGTCAAAACGCCCGATCATACCCGAAGATGCCGATCGCACTGACCCCGTGGAAAAAGCCAAGGGACAAGCCCGGGCGTTACTGCGTCGGGCGGCTGAAGCCACGGCTTTACGGGTGATTCTCATGGAAACGCTGCAAAACCGCAAACGTCCAGTCATTGTGATCGGGGATTTAAACGATAGCGGTTTAGCGGTAACCAGCAAAATTATCTCCGGTGAACCCCCGTGGGAAAAGCTGAGATTTGCCCAAAAGCAAGAAATCTGGGATGTACTGCTTTATAGTGTCAAGGACATTCAGGCGCGTCAGAGTTACGGTGATTTCTACTACACCCATATCTACAACGGCTACTACGAAAGTCTGGATCATATTCTCGTGAGTGAAGAATTGGTGGCACAAAATCCGGATCGCATCGGGAAAGTCACGTATGTTTCTGTCTATAACGATCATCTCATCGATGAAACCTTGAGTTACGAAGACCTGAAAAAATGGAAGTCGGATCACGGACAAGTCGTTGCCTCGATTCGACTGGAATCTTAAGCCAATCTTTAATTTGATTGACAAAAGTACGGCAAATCGGTTGACTCATTCTCAGAGGAAACAAACGCCGTCTAGTCTTCGTTTAGGCTTCATCGTTGATCAACATAAAATCCTCCGTACTTCAGTCTTACTTTTCACGTTATGTGGCGCAATGTGGGTAGGGGCGGGTTTCACTATTATCTTTTCGGTTGCATCCAGATGTGACTAAACCCGCCCAGACGCGCCATGGCGCGTCTCTACAATAGTTTGTAGCAGTAACGTGAAACCTATTACCAGTACAGCAAGATATAAGTTGACGATTTACCCTTTATTCACGTTCAGGAGAAAAATTATGACGACTCAATCCCCCCTCTCATCACAACAACGAGTTGGCATTATTCTCGCCTTAAAAGCCGATCGCCAATCTAACACATGGCATACTGTTAAATTTGATCCGCCGTTTCCTCAGGATACCCAAGTCGCCGTTATCCCGATGACCCAAACCTATAACGGATCAGAAACCCCAGGATTAAGGATTCGCCATGTTACCCCAGAAGGATTCGAGATTCGCTTTGATGAAATCGTCGCCCAGGGACGTTCGGCGGATGGGGCGCATCTGGATGAAACTGTCGCCTGGATTGCCTATCCTGTATCTGAAAAAGAGGAGGATACGTCGGAAACTCCAGGAACAGGAGAAGAACCTACTTTTCCGCCAAAATCTCTTGAATTAACCGCCGATACAATTTATCAGCTAATGTGGGAAAACGATGAGAATCAATTCTCAGTTATTCCGCGCAACAGTTCAGGCAACTGGGAAAACCCAGAGGCTGATATTTTATTAGATGAACAGGTGAAAGCAGCGGGGAAACGAGAAATTGATCTAGCGACTCATCCTCTCTTCCATAAAGTCAATGAAGCGAAACTATTTGACAATGATCGCACCTATTCCAGCTTTATTCAACTTTTAGATAACTACGCCGTTCGTGCCGCTGATCCCGAAATGACGGACGAGGAAGAAGTCCAAGAACAACAAGAGTTTTTGGCAAAAATCATCAAAACTAAGCCTATGCAGCTTGCCCGGACTTATATCAATCAAAACTTGGGCGAAAGTCTTTCGGAAGAAGAATTCCGCACAAAGCTACAGCGGATCTGGTTTGAACTTTATACGAATCACTATGGCGGCAAATCGACTGAGTTTGCCTCTGGCTTTGAACATGTGTTTGTCGGTGAGGGTAAGTTCGATATCCATTCGGGAAGTAAAAAAGAAAACTTTGGTAAAGTTTCCGGCTATCACTCTTGGGTGAAGTTTTACCTAGATGAAAAAAATCAGCGGGTCAATTATTTGGGATACAAGTATGACTTAAAAGGAGAGGATGGTTCCCAAAATCCCAATGTTGTCACCTTGCAGATGATTAATAATGTGATTGATATGCAAGGAAACGTGATTGCCAAACTGTTTAAACCCAAAGGTGGCTTCTTTGTTGGTCCGAGTCCCGAATGTGAAATGGCAATGGCAACCGTTGCTTATTACGAAAGTGTTCACGGCAAAATTACAGATAAGCGCCGGATTACCATCAATGACGCTACCTATAATTTAGTCTTGTATCGCAGCACGAATCCCAATGGCAGTCGCGGCGAATTTATTCGTTCCTTTTTCCCTATTTTCTTGGCAATGGATGATGGCGAAACACCGGACAATGATGAACCTGTTGTTGAGCCAATTGAGAACGAGACAAACAACAACGGTGATGTTGTAATTTTCGCCACCCAACCCAATCCAGAAGGCAGTGATGAAGGGAATGAGTGGGTTGAGTTAAAGAATACCACGAGTAATCCGATTGATTTATCCGGTTGGAAACTTCAAGATAAATTAGACCGTCCCGAAGATATTAGCGGCACAATACAACCGCAGGAAGTCAAACGATTTACCATTTCGCGAGCCAATTATACGACCATGCAATTAGGTAATAGTTCTGGTATCATTGCTTTAGTTAATTCTGCTGGACAGGAGATAGCCATGGTCAGTTATGGTTCCGCTAGTTCGGGTGAAGTGATTCGGTTTGTGTCCTAAAGGATTGTTTTTTGTCGGGGCTGGTTTCACGCCTTGATGTCAACTTTTGATATACCGTAGGGTGGGCATTGCCCACCAACCTTAAGTCAGTACCATTTAACTGAAGTGAAAACATCTCCAATACCTTGATACAAATCCCACCCTAACCCTCCCCTTGCCAAGGGGAGGGAACTAATTTTTCCCTTATCCGCTGTAAAAAAAAGAGAGGCTCAACATGTCAATCAACGGCACAATGATGCAATATTTCCACTGGTACATTGATCCCAATCTAATCCTGTGGAATGACGTTAAAACC
>NZ_JBKHHI010000442.1:0-5242 GCF_046539235.1 Coleofasciculus sp. | reverse complement strand
CCTACAGATTCCCTAAACCCGCCCCTACAGATTCCCTAAACCCGCCCCGACAATTTCAAAGCAATTTATCCACTGTAAATATGGCTCAAAGTGTTGATGGGCTTTGCGGTTTCTGCTTTGTGCAGCAAGCCCTACAATAGATAAAAACTTAGACAAAATAGCGAGCGAGACGCAAAGCCTGCGGCATGGCTTCGCTAAAGCCTGCGGCATGGCTTCGCTAAACGCACTACAACCGTTCCTAGTTCCCCGTTACCTGTTCCCTTTTCCCCGTTCCCTTTTCTCACCACAAAAAAAACCTAATTATTACTTATTACCTACTCCCATTCTGGACCTGTCAATGTGCCTCGCAGACGCCAGTTTCCTGCGGGAGAAAACACGTCTAAAAGACCACTATTTAATTCTTGCTGAACATAAGGACTATCTAACACCGCCCAATCGTCGAGAACTCGTTCTTTCCCATTAATCTGTGCTAAACCTGCGCCTTGATTGGGTTGATAGGTCATCTGTAAGCGATCGCCGGCTAAACTGGTATAGGTAAGCTGACCCATTGTTTCCCAGGACGTATCGCGAATCTCTGTTTGGTCAAGGGCTTGCTGTAACGCCTCGATTGTGGGATAATCGTCAACACTGGCTACATCGGTAATCCAAGCGGTATTCCTGCCGATTGCCGCTAACACTTGGTAATCAGAATATTTCTGTGATACCTGATTTTGCCAGCTTATCTGTTCACCCCAAGGACGGGCGCAAAGGAAGGCATTTTCAATGCGCCAAATGTACCAATCCCCATAGCGCTGGGGTTTCCCATATCGAGTCGGTAAAACTAGGTGAGAACGCCCCGGTACATCAGCGGCTTTATCTTGTGGATTTAAGCGTAACTGATAAATTACTGCACCCTTTTCTTGGACGTACTGATCTCCTGGAGAACGCCCTGTCGCCATGGCGGAATGATAGGTTCCGCCCAAACTAACAACGGCATTATTTTGCCTTTTAGGATCGCGGATGACTAATTTATAGGTAGCATATTGGGCATTAATTGTGCCTTTGACTTGGTAAGAACGACTGGGGTCAATTAATGTACCCAAACTATAATCTTGAGTTACATAAAAGGTTTCCCAAAATCGGTTGTCTTGGTGATAACTATAATAACCAGGATGACTGGCTTTAAGCTGAAAGGGTAAGTCTATTTCCTTACGGGCAATCGCTCTCAATTGGGGCGGCGGACGATAATCACTTAATGCGGCGGGTAGTGCTACTCTGGTAACACCACGATCCATACGCTCGACAGGCGTCAACCCTTCGACTCCGCTCCCTTCGACTCCGCTCAGGGTCAAACTATCCCCCCACCAAATCCAAGCCACGCCACTCAAACCACTATCATCCCACGTCCCCCGATCAAAACCGCGACTTTCTGCACCGCCTGCGGTTCCCCAACTGAAGCGCACCGCCATATTGACGGCGTACCAGTCTAATGAGGCTTTCGCCAACTGGCGCAATTCGGGAGTATCAGCAAAATCATAGAGATTCAGCAAACCTGCGATCGCATAACCATAATAGGTCGAAGAATGAAACTCTCCTTGCCCAATCGTCAGGAACTTATTTAATTCTGCCCTTAACCAAGCCTCATTTGTCGCCGCCGTTGCTGGGAGAGGCGTGGGGAAACCACTTCCATCCATCAGCGCTAAACCGGAAATGCGCTGCATGAACTGATGATTTTCTGTACCCTGTTCCAGCCACTCTCGCACCCGCGGCGCATCCACCATACTACGGTAAGAGGCTTGTACCGCTTTGGGCATGGTATCTCGGAATAAGAAGAAGATGCGAATATCGTAGGGGCTGCGGAAGTGATAAAGATCCGGTTTTCCTTCATCTAAACCCAAGAGGATATCCCAGATTTGCTGGCGATCGTATTGTTCCCCTAAGCTGAGGCGGGCAAGAATAACTGGAAGTAGGTATTTATGGGGGTCACTAATCGTGCGAGTACGCCACCAGGTATCTAATCCCTGCAAATCCGCCGCCGCCACCTTTTTCCGAATTGCCAAACTCCGCGCCCGAAATGCGGCTTCTGTTTCCCCTTCATCTAAAATACGGTCTTTGAGCAGGGTTTGTGACTGCCCCGATCCGCCCCATTGCCACTGTGACAACAGGGATCGACTCAGGGGAAAATCTGCAGCCCAATCCGCCGTACCGACGAGTGCGGTAAGAGTTGTCAGCGCTAGAACTAGGACTTTGACTTTCATCGATATCTAGCTATCTCGAATGGCTGGAACCGTCGCTAGGGTTTGGGCGGCTTTTTTCATCGCTTCAATGTCAGACTGTGACCAAGGATGGGTATCTTGACAATGATGAGCCGCAAGTAATCCCCATAACCGTCGCGGTGTGAGAATCGGCACAACTAAATTGGCACGTACTTTCAGGCTACCTAAAAAGTCGCGGTGACAGGGATCGATGGGTTCGGCTTGAATATCTGCGATCGCTCTGACTCGTCCTGCATAATATAACTCGGCATACTCGTCATTAAAGCATTCATCGCCCCCTGTCGAGCCGAAGATGGAGTATTTGGGAGAACTCAATGACTCGAAGGTGACTTGCCCTTTCCACTCGTAATAGAAATAATATAGAACCACGCGATCGACGGCTAACACGTTTCGCAGATAGTCAGTCGTTCCTTGAATTAGCGTATCCCGTGCCAAATTCTTAGCCAGACGGTCAGCAAAGGATCGTAAACCTGGATCACCCGTGGTTATCGATTGATCAGAATCAGAGTTGGTTTGGGAATTCCCTGGCACTGGCTGATTCATGTTAAGTCCCAATTATTGGTTACACTTGCTATTTTATCCTTGGCGGGGGATTGGTGAAGTTTTGATCCTTCACTTCGTTCGTCGGGAACCTGGTTTTAACCTTCGCTTGGCTCAAGGGGTCTGGTTTTGTGTAGGGGCGGGTTTAGGGATTTTCTTTTCGCTATTGATGACTAATGTTTGTTCAGAAACCGCCCTGACCGATGTTTAGGGGCTCACTTTCACTACTATCTTTCGTTGTCACCCCTGCACGCCCGCTCAATATCACCGCTAATCAGAGCGCGATCGCAGATAATTGATTAGCAACGCTGCCATGGAAAATACACATAGACTTTTCCACACAAATAACCACCAAGGACGCCACCAGGCTCCTGTCTGTACTTCGATGATATCCGATAGTCCAAAGAAAAAGAAGGTGAGGAAAGCCATGAGTGCTTGATATCGCTCTGTTCCCGAACGGCGAATGATTCGGACTCCAAATGTGAGTGCGATCGCGTTCCAAATCCCCGCCTCGATATAATTCCCTTTAGTGTAAATAGCTTCTAGCCGTTTAACTTGAGCGGCTGCCTGTTGGGGACTCGTCGGTTCCGAAAACGTCAACTCTGTCCAAATTCCTAAACTTACCAATAGGAAAAATAAGATGATCAGCCTTATCTTAGCAGCGTTGGTAATAGCAAAATATTTTTTTGTCGGCTTTTTGCTCATCACTCACACACTCAATTTATAGCCAATTACCTATTTATTAACTCATGAATAAAGGCGGGTTTTATTGTTCATTTTTTGGTAACCCGTCAGGGCGAGTTTTATTGTTCATTTTTTGGTAACCCGTCAGGGCGGGTTTTGCTGTTCATTTATCGGTGAATATCTTAATTGGATGGCTAAACCCGCCCCGACAATTGTGGCTAAACCCGCCCCGACAATTGTGGCTAAACCCGCCCCGACAATCGACTTATGACTTCGCCAGGAATTGTTACCGTAAACGTTGTGCCAACTCCCGGTTCACTGGTCACGCTAATATTGCCACCATGGACGATAACACAAGTTTGAGCAACCGTTAAACCTAATCCTGAACCCGGAATACTATCAATATTTTTTCCCCGGTAGAATGGTTCAAATATATGGGGAATATCATCAGCATAAATGCCAATTCCCTGATCGCAAACTTTAAAACTTATCTCAGTTGTTGTACAAGTTACCCGGAAAGAGATAATGGTATCTGGCGGAGAATATTTAATCGCATTCGTTAGTAAATTGATCAAAACAGAACGCAATAGCTGTTCATCCAAACAGGCATAGCTACAGTCTGCCTGCATAACCAAATTTAGCTCATAAGGATTGTCAGGATTATGCGGTATCTCCGCTAAAATCCCTTGACAAAACTGTGCAAGATTCACCCGCCTTGGCTGGAAATCCAATTGCCCAGTTTCAGCACGATTGATTGTCAGGATATTATCTAACATTTGCCGCAGGCGTTGAGTTGCGGCTTCAATCCGTTGCAGATTTCTGATTTTTTTATCTGGAGAAAATTTATCGGGGCAAAGTTGTAGGAGTTGAACGGAGGCTAAAATCGTACTTAAGGGGGTGCGAAATTCATGGGACACCAATGAAAAAAAGCGTAGCTGGAGTTGGCTCAGTTCTTGCTGGCGTTCGAGTTGGCGACGCATTTTTTCGGCTTGCTGGCGTTCAGTGATATCAATGCCAATACTAATCAGATACTTGAGTGTACTATTGTCATCAAGCAGGACTGTATTGTACCAGGAAATTAGACGCCGAGTGCCATCTCGTGCGATCCAGTAATTTTCATGCTCGTTGGGAAAATGGCAGGCTTGGAGTTCTTCAATAATGGTTTTTACGCATTCAATGTCTTCAGGAAGTAAAAACAAATCCCAAATATACTTTCCCTTGACCTGCTCAAAGGAATAGCCAGTTAGTCGTTCACAGGTTTGATTAAATTGAATAATTCGTCCCTGTTTATCGAGAACGGTAATTAAGGCATTAGCGGTATCGAGAATTACGGAAACAAAATTCTGTTCTTGCCACTCATCTTGTTGGCGATCGCGAATCTCTGGGGACAAGAATTTGCTGTTGTCATCACCTTGTTCCAGTTGAGTAAGTCGTACCCAAAAGCGATAGTAGATGCCAATTAGTAGCAGTATACTAAAACCGTTAGTGATGGTGATTAACAATAGAGGATGCGCCAGAGCCGCCTGGGGAGCGAATCCCATTAACCGCCATACATAAACAGCGATCGGACTACTGAGAATCAGTAATGCTAAACCCAAACCAGCAAGCAGATTTTTGGGTTGGATAGAATGTGTCATTTGTTACTTGTTATTTATCATTTATTATTTGTCATACTCGCTCCCGAAAAGAAGCAAGCTACGTCACTCGTCCGATTACTTAACTGTGATCAGTGGATCGATGCTCTAGAGGATGAGTAGAGGCAA
>NZ_JBKHHI010000441.1:0-5293 GCF_046539235.1 Coleofasciculus sp. | reverse complement strand
ACCAAAATGCGAACAACCAAAATTGAACGAGTGCGGGGCGTCAACGATGTCTTGCCCGACGATTACGCCATCACTAAACAGCTTGAAGATACCCTGCGCCAATGCTTCCAATCCTTCGGCTATCGTCCAATTGACGTGCCACTGATTGAATATACAGAACTGTATTTAAGGAAATCCGGTGAAGAAATCGCCCCCCGTCTCTATGACTTCATCTACCGCAACCGCCGCCTTTGCTTGCGCCCCGAATTTACCGCCTCTGTTGTCCGCGCTTATGTAGACAACCTGCAAGGCGTTCCCCAACCCATTCGCCTCTACTATGCGGGTTCCGCCTTCCGCTACGAACGCCCCCAGAAGGAACGCTACCGCCAGTTTAACCAGATGGGGATTGAACTGATTGGCGCGACTGGGGCGATGGCAGATGCCGAAATTATTGCGATCGCATCTCAAGGGTTAAATCGCTTAGGATTAAGTGGGTATCGCATCGTTCTGGGTCATATTGGCGTAATCTCTAAATTTCTGGATAACCTCCAGATCGAAAGTCGCTTGCGTAGCTTCTTGCTAACCAATATGGAAATTTTACGCAAGGAAGGCAAATCCGCCGTCGAACAGCGCTTGTGTGATATCTATCCCGCCTTTGCCCTCTATACCTCCAACCCCCAACTCAGCCCAGAACAAACAAACCCGGAGACAGTCCACAGCCAACGGTTGAGTCAACTCTTTCAGGGAATGGCAGAATCCGACGCCCAAACTACGATTCTGGATCTCCTAGACAGCATGAACATTGAATTGGCGGGGAATCGTGACGCCCAGGAAATTGTTGATCGCCTGCTGACCAAAATAAAACGCCAAGATCAAACTGAGAGAGTCAGTAAAGCGCTAGAGTTTATGAGTCAACTGGGACAACTGGTAGGAGAACCGACGGAAGTCTTAAAAGAAGCCCAAACACTCCTCTGTGCCCATGGCATTGATGATGCTGGACTTGAACAACTGCGTGAGATTATTAAGACATTAGAATTCTACAATCTAGATTCTAGTCAAATTAGCCTGGATTTAGGACTTAGCCGAGGATTGCAATACTATACAGGCATGATTTTTGAAATTTATCATGGCGCAGGCAAACAGGAGCGACAAATCTGCGGCGGTGGTCGATATGATGATTTAGTGGGAACCTTCGGCGGACGCCAAGATACCCCAGCTACCGGCTTTTCCTACGGGATGGAACGGCTAAGATTAGCCCTAGAAGGCGAGGGTAAAGTCTGGCAAGTGGATCAATTCGTGGATGTTTTGGTGGTTCCTGTCAGTCAAGATGATGCCGGATATGCCATTAATGTTGCCCAAAAATTGCGACATACTGGATTAGCAGTCGCCATGGATCTGAGAGGTAAAAGTGTTTCCAGTAACTTCCAATATGCCAACAAACAAGGCATTCCCTACACCATTCTCGTAGGTTCAGAGGAACGACAAGCGTCAAATGTTGTACTCAAGCAGATGGATTCCGGAGAACAGCAGCAGCTAACCGTAAGCGACGCCGCCAAGCATATTTATGATGGATTAAAACGAATGAAAAATGACAAATGACAAATAACAAATGACAAATAACAAATGACCAATGACAAATCACCAATGACCAATCACCAATCACCCGTTCGCCTCGCTCTCCCCAGTAAAGGAGCGCTGGAACGCTCGACAAGCAGCCTGCTGTCAGCCTGTGGGATGAGCGTCTTTAGACCCAGCGATCGCCAATATTTCGGCTCGATTCCTTCACTCCCTCAAATTAATGTACTTTTCCAACGGGCTGCTGATATTTTCACCAAAGTTGAAGAAGGTAGCGTTGACCTAGGAATTACTGGCTATGATGTCGTCTGTGAAGAAGGCGTGGGTCATGATAATGTCGTGGTTATTCATGACCGTTTGGGTTACGGTAAATGCGAACTGGTATTAGCCGTTCCCGAAAGTTGGGTAGATGTCTCCTCGATTGAAGATTTAGCCGAACTCACCCTTCTATTTAAAGAAAAAGGTAAAAACCTCAGAATTGCCACGAAATATCCTAATCTGACCAGAGATTGGTTGTATGAAAAGCTAATTGTCAACTTTTCCCTCGTCTCCGTCCAAGGCGCAATGGAAGCCGCACCCAGTATGGGTTATGCCGACATGATTGCTGATGTCACCAGTACGGGAACCACCCTGCGCGAAAACCGCTTGAAGCGGATTACTGGTGGGACACTTTTGAAGTCCCAAGCCTGTCTAATTGGCAATAAACGCCTCCTCCAAGACGATCCCACGAAACTGGATACAACTAAAACTATCTTGGAATTAATTGAGGCAAATCTGAATGCCAAAAAATATGTCTCGATTACGGCGAATGTTCGCGGTAAGTCAGCCGATGAGATTGGTGATTATTTGGTCAATCATAGTGAATTGAGCGGTTTAACTGGGTTACGAGGACCCACGATTGCCAAGGTTTATTCTAAGGAAGAAAAGGATTGGTATGCGGTAACAATTGTCGTTGAGCAAAATATGTTATTAGCGGCGGTTAATCATCTGAGAAAGGCGGGGGGGAGTGACATGACTGTTACGTCACCCGACTATGTATTTGGTTCCCAGTCTCAGAATTATCAGGTATTCTTGGAACGGTTAAAGGAAGATTAATAAACAGGGACATCCGATGAATACGATTGAAACGCAAGATGTACGGCGAGGGCAAACGATGACTTATGAACCTGTGAAAAGGTTAGTATAGCAGTAGACACATCGATTAGGACTTTCTGAACTCTGGTAGAGACCTTGCATGCAACGTCTCTACCATAAGATGTGTCCTAACCGCTATGGCGATTGCTACAATTCAGCTACGGCAATAGCGCGATCGCTTTTTTGTGGGTAGATGAGCGATCGCTCCACAGTAATGTTTTTTAATATACTATAAGTAGCGGCAAACTCAAGTTAATTTATGCCAGCTAAAGATTTATTTCATAATATAGTTAAAACAGCCCTCGAAAAAGATGGATGGACAATTACTGACGAGCATCTATTTATTCAAGTAGAGGATGTTGATTTTTACATAGATTTAACAGCAGAGAGAATTTTAGCTGCTGAGAAAACTGGTAAAAAAATAGCAGTAGAGATAAAATCCTTTTTAGGAGCCTCAGACGTAACTGAATTTCACCTAGCTCTTGGTCAATGTCTCAATTACCGTTCAGCATTGAGGTTGACCGAACCTGATCGGATTTTGTATTTAGCAGTTCCGGTAGATGTTTACGATGAGTTTTTTAGTCGGAGGTTTATTCAAAGAATAATTGGCGAATATCAACTAAAATTACTAATTTTTAACCCAGCTCAAGAGGAGATTGTTATATGGAGAGACTGAATTACAAAGAAATAGTCCAAAGAATTCTTGAAAGCCACGCAAAAAATCGCTCAAATAGTCAGACAGAAGTAAAACTGATATTTGATACGGAGCGCGATCGCTATCAAGTTCTTAATATTGGTTGGCAAGAACTAACGCGGATATTTGGTTGTATCATTTACGTAGAAATTAAAGATGGCAAAATTTGGATCGAACGCGATGGAACCGAAATCGGAGTGGCTAATGAATTAGTAGAAGCTGGAGTTCCTAAACAAGATATAGTTTTGGGTTTTAAAGCCCCCTATAAACGGAAATTTACTGAGTTTGCTGTTAGTTGAAGCAAATAAAAGTCAGGAAACTCACGACAATTATAGCAGTAGACACATCGATTAGGACTTTCCGAACTGTAGAGACGTTGCCTGCAACGTCTCTACAGTTCTAATGTAGTAAATCCGCCTTCTAGTCTTTAGTTCGAGCGCGGATGTTTGGCAGGTTCATAGTAAACCGGAGATCCTTGATCGGCAACAAAACGACAAGCCCAGTAAGAACGAATAAAACTCTTCCAAATCGGCTCGTTTGAGTTTCGGTAATACTCGCCTAACACGGGTTTAATTGCCTCGGTTGCCGTCTTCAAGTGATAGTGGGGCATATTCAAGAAAATATGATGCGCCACATGAGTACCGATATGATGATGAATGGGATTAATAAAGCCGTAATCCCGATCAATTGTTGATAATGCCCCTTTCAGGAAATACCAATCATCTCCCCGATACCAGGGAATATCCGGTTCAGTGTGATGCATGAATGTGACCAAATCTAGCCAGATTACAAACACAACATAAGGAACCAGATAATACTTCACCAGAAATAGCCAACCGAACTGAAATGTCAGTCCACCTAAAAAGGCAACCATTAGCACCCAGAGAACAGAACTGGTGACAATATCCCATTTTTCCGAGGGACGGAATAACGGACTATTGGGCATAAAATGGGAACCTTCGCGATCAGAGGATCGCTTAAATAGGTAGATGGGATAGGCTAGCAATGGTAAATTATACCGGAATAGCTTTTCATACCATGGCATCTGCTCATACTTAGTCTGAGATACCGGATACCAGCTTTCATCGGTTTCCAGGCTACCCGTATTGGCATGGTGCGTTCTGTGACTGATACGCCACCCGTGGAAGGGCACCAGGATGGGAGTGTGACACAGGTGTCCAATCAGATTATTCAACCATTTAATCTTAGAGAAAGAGCCATGACCGCAGTCATGACCCACCACAAACAACGCCCAAAACATGGTTCCTTGGAGTAACCAGAAGATGGGGAAAAAGAACCAGGAATCCAGTTTATAGGCGATGGCATAAAATCCAGCGATTATGCCAATGTCTAGAAAGAAATAACTGAGAGACTTCCAAACAGAAGGTTCAAAACAATAGGCGGGAATTGCCGTTTTCAACTCTTGGAGAGTAAAGGGTAACTCTTCTTTCCGAGTGGATGGGGCTGTAATCGTTGTCGGCTTGAGAACTGTGTTTGATTGCACGAAACTTCTAATTTAATTGAAAAACCTACATTTAGTCAACTACCTGCCACACAGAATATGCCAGGTGAACCGGGTAAATATAGGCTTGAATTACACAAGCTTGATTGTAACCTTTTATGACCTTAGTTGTTCAAATAAATCTGAAATTAGCGGATCAGATGTTTGTCAGCCAATAACTAAGCTATCGCTTCGCGGCTCATCCCATTAGCACCAAAATAGCGTTTATGCCAGATGTTGCTTTTGATCCCCATAGCGATATCCTATAGTATCAGTCAGTGTAAAACGGAGTTGACACAATACTATAAATATGTATTCAGTCGTCAATCAGACGTAGCTCTAACACTATAACTAGATGTGTTGGTTTAAGCAACCTCAACCCAACCTACAATAATAAAAGTGCGATCGCG
>NZ_JBKHHI010000440.1:0-5312 GCF_046539235.1 Coleofasciculus sp. | reverse complement strand
CCTGGGCAGACGTACTCAACCGCGCCAACTTAGGTTTTGAAGTCATGCACGAGCGTAATGCTCACAACTTCCCCTTAGACTTGGCGGCTGGTGAAACCACCCCAGTAGCTCTGACAGCTCCTAGCATCAACGGCTAGTTCTGTGAATCTGAATTAGAGATTTAGTCGTAGGGTGGGCAATGCCCACCCTACTGCTTTTTTCATTTAACGAGGGGATTTGGTGGAACTATAAGACCCACGCTATATAGCATTACGCATTGAGGTTAGGACAATAAAATTGGGTGTAAAGGCAACAGGGGAATGTCCTAACGTATCCCGGTAGTGCTATAATTAGCAATTTAGCGTGGGAGCGTCACTCAGGGACTGCTAATGAGTCAACGATGAACCATGAACCATGAACCATGAACTATGACGTTAAAGCAGCATCAAGTTCGATTTCTACATTTTGACGCAAGGCATTAGAAATTGGACAGGCTTTCTCCGCTTCTTGGGCAATCTGTCCAAATAGAGTATCGTCCAGGTTCGGAACTTGTCCTTGTGTGGCTAGACGCATTTTGGTGATCTTGAACCCCCCATTTTCCTGAGATTCTAGCGAGCAGAATGCCTGCGTTTGAAGACTTTCAGCTTTATAGCCTTTTTCTGCCAAAGTATGAGCAAGCGCCATGGTGTAACAAGCAGCATGGGCAGAGGCAAGAAGTTCTTCAGGATTTGTACCTGGGGTATCCTCGAAGCGCGTAGAATAGGTGTATGAAGTATGGTTGAGGATATGACTCTCAGCATTAATGATACCATTGCCGCTTTTCAAGTCGCCATTCCACTGTGCTTGTGCAGTTCGGGTTAGTGTAGTCAAACTTATACCTCCTAGTTTTATTGAATTGATGTTTTCTTCTGTTAAACGCTGCCGCGTTATTCACATCATTCGCCAGTTCATAGTAGAAGTTATGAGTAGTAACTGCATGTGTCACAAGGTAGATCCTGCATTCTCTTGTTCGCATTAAGAGACATGAGTCTCACCCGAACCAATGATACCCACCTTATGACGGAACATTAATTCACCCCCATACCAACCACTAGCTAGTAGCAGAATTGCCACGATTGAGGAAAGGATCAGTCCCACGGGAATAATAATAGTCACTGGTTTGCCCAATCTGAGGAAAAAGTTAACACCACTCAACACCAGTACCGCCACATTGAGCAGCGCATGTACCCAACCGGCTGTACGCTGGCGGACTCGGGAAATACGCAGGAAGTCTACAAGACCAATTAATGCTGCTACAATCGCTGAGAGTAATCCCAGTCCCAATAGCCAAATTGAGGCTCTTGACCAAAATACATCGCGGGTTAACCAATAACCGATATCTGTACCAGCGACACCACTCAAAAACGCGATCGGGAAAATGACAATGATCGGATGGATAGGATGACCAAAAATTGCGACCGAACTGGTAATTCCTGTTCCCCGATATTCTGTCTCCCGGCTATCGATGAGGGGTGGAATGCTGGGATAAGGGACGTTTTCGCTTTGAGTTTGAAAATCTCTAGTTTCCATGGTTTTCTCCTAATGGTTATATGGAATTAAATCACTGCTTTATTGGGCAAGTTTAGAAACATACTCAAGTCGGGATTTAAGCCAGTTTCCGGCTTCCTTGAAGTTCTGGTTGAAGGGCTGCTGGGTGTTGAGAAATACGCGGGCGCAATTACGTCCAGGTAGACCAGAAATTGAGCCCCCGGGATGAGTTCCTGCCCCAGTCAGGAATAATCCGTCAATGGGAGTTTGATAATTGGCAATTTCGGGTAGAGGACGGAAGAATATCATCTGGTCTAGGGTCATATCAATGTGATAATGATTCCCTTTGTAAACCCCCAGACGATCGCTTAAATCAGCCGGACTCTCCACTCGACGGGCAATAACGGAATCTTTGACGTTTGGCGCATACTCTGCCAGCTTGTCTATGATCCGATCCGCGACTTGGTTCTTTCGCTCCTCTGTCCACCCTGTACCAAACAAACCCGTCCCTTCAGCGCCACGAATTTGATAGGGGGCATAAAACTCAATCCATAGCGTATGTTTCCCTTCTGGTGCCATCGAAGGATCGAGGACGGTTGGCACAGCCACCCACAGCGAGATATCCTGATCCGGAATATGTCCCATTATCGGCAAATTATGAGCCGCTTCGACCTGATTAATCGAGTCGGCAATTAGCACTGACCCCATTAAATACTCATCTTTATGGTCATACGCTTCAAAACGAGGCGCTTCTGAGAGAGCGCAGTCTATCTTCAAAATGCCGTCATTACTATTGACAATCCGACGCTTGATCCGCTCGTTTAACTCAGGCGCGATCGCTTGGGCATCGGCTGGATCAATAAGCTGAAGAAAGAGACGCTGGGCATCAATGCTGGAGATAATCCCTTTTCTCGCCCGATACTCCTGACCCCCTGCAACCCGAACGGCTTCGGCTCGTCCATTGTTGCCCATGAGAATCCGCTCAACATGCTGATCAGATAAGATAGTGCCTCCATGATGCTTCACCACCTTGATTAAGGCTTGGACTAAGGCACCCGTACCCCCACGCGGTCTGGCGGTACCAGGGTCATGACGGAGTGCCATCATTATCGCCCCCATCGCGATCGTTTTCTCAGCCGGAGAAGCCCCCAGTTCAGAGGCAAGTCTGGCTAAGGGGGCTTTGACAAATTCGGAGTCAAACCACTCATTTAATGAGTCCTTAGGACTTGTCAGCATGGTACGGAGCAAGTCCAGGGTTTTATCCACGCCTCCTAGCAATGAAAACAGGTCTTGCAGGTTATGCAGCCCATAGTTCCCTAAAATATCAATGATCGATTTAGGAGGTGCGTTGAATATAGGAGTAATGGCTTGAATCAGGCGATGCCAAAAGTCCATATACTCTCCATACTTCTGAGCATCACCCTGGCTATAGCGAGCGATTTCTGCACAGGTTTTTTCGACGGAATGATGAGCTAAGAAATACTTGCCATCTGGATGAGGACAGAAAATAGTGGGATCGCAGTACAAATACTCAAGCCCAAACTTGGTTAACTCAAGTTCTTCAACAACTGGTCCTAGGTGAATAAATTCGTGATCAATCGCACATAGGTTAAAGTAGAAGCCTGGAGCTTCTTCTGGCATAGCTTCCTCAGTTGTAGCGGCTCCACCTACGACAGAACGCTTTTCGAGTAGCAAAACGCTGTAACCTGACTTGAGCAAGTAACCTGCACAAACTAAACCATTATGACCCGCACCGATGATGATGACATCATAAGTTTCCATAAGGTAGAGATATTTATATTTTCCAGATCGTAAGGAACTTGCATGGTTTGTTGAATCTACCCTAAGGAGTAAGTTACTTAAACAAAGGGTACTGACTTATGCAAGGGTGGGATATAGTTAAATGTATGTTCGACTTGATTGTGCTGATCTACGTTGATTAGTTTTTTGAAGCTAAGACTGGCTTCCCAGTAGATACAACCTGTTCAATGATATCAGCCGCTCGATTCACTCCTCCAGCCCGACGAATTGCTTGTTGTAACCGTATTGCATTTTGTTGGTAGGAATCTTCTCTCAATACCTTTTCAATTGCACCTCGCAGCCGGGAAACATTTAAGCGTGCTAGGGGGACAAACTCGCCCATTGGTGTCAACTTAAGCGCTAAAAGCAGGGGAAGCAATGTAGAGACGTGCCATGGCGCGTCTGGAAGCAGGGGAAGCAGGGGAAGCAAGAGAATGCTCTTGCGGATTGCTCTTTCTCCTGTAATAGCTTAGGGAGCAAGCTTCACGATTAGTTTGTGTAGAACGGCTAGTGGGTCATATCAGTATGAAGTTGTAAATGGCATGAGCGTAGAGCGATCGCGCCAAGACGTTAACCTCCAGAGTAATCTATTAATAGCGATCGCGATAATTATAGGGGTTATGAATGAAACTGTTTGTGCCAGGTCGCCTTTGTCTTTTTGGTGAACACAGCGATTGGGCGGGAGGCTACCGCCGCCTGAATCCTCAGCTAGGAAAAGGTTATACCATTATCACAGGAACCAACCAGGGACTCTCTGCCAACGTCAAGCCCCACCCCAGCCACTTCATCCTTCACGCTTCTCTGAGTGATGGTACTCGTCCAGAACCCATTCAGTTACCCATGGAACGCTCTGTTCTCCTTGCTGAAGCCCAAAAGGGAGGGTTTTGCAGTTATGCGGCTGGCGTCGCTTATCATTTTCTCACCTACTTCCAAGTAGGTGGCGTAGAAATCGATAACTATTGCACTGATTTACCCATACAGAAAGGATTATCATCCAGTGCCGCCATTTGCGTTTTAGTCGCACGCGCCTTTAATCGCTTATATGACCTAAAAATGAATCGGCGAGGCGAAATGGAATATGCTTATCTGGGTGAGACAACTACACCTTCTCACTGTGGACGTATGGATCAAGCCTGCGCTTATGGGAATCAACCAATTGCCATGATTTTTGATGGCGCATCGGCGGATATTATCGAGCTAAACGTTGCCAAAGATTTGTTTTTTGTCATTGTTGATCTGGGCGCGAGTAAAAATACCCAAGAAATCCTCAGTCGGCTGAATCAGTGTTATCCCTTTGGTACTGATAACGTGCAGAAGAATGTACAACACTATCTCGGCACTATTAGTTATCAAATTACTCAAGAAGCCGTTGAAGCACTGCAAGCGGGAGATGCTCCCAAGCTGGGTCAGTTGATGACAAAGGCTCAAGCTGAATTTGATCGCTATCTCATCCCCGCTTGTTCCCAACAATTGACGGCTCCCGTTTTGCATCAACTGCTCAATTATGAGCCGATTCAACCTTATATTTTAGGGGGAAAGGGTGTAGGTTCTCAAGGCGATGGTACTGCCCAATTTATTGTAAAAAATAAAACCAGCCAACAAAAAGTTATCCGAATTATTCAGCGAGACTTTCCCAAAATGCATCCCTTGACGCTAACTATTCATGCCAATTCCGAGTAGTCTTGACCCTTCACTTTGCTAGTTGGGCATGGCGCGTGAGTTTTGAGTGTATAGGGGTGAGTTTATGTGCTTTCGGGCAGCTATTGATGATAACGTTACCTCAAACCCATTCTTTCCGAATGTAGGGGCGGGTTTCACTACTATCGTTTACTTTGCACCCAGATGTCACTAAACCCGCCCCGACTAAGTTTTGAATTTTGACCTTTTTAAAATCAAGGCTTTGAGGACGATTTAAGGTTCATTTAGTGCAAGCAATAAGCCTTGATAGGAAAAAAACTGACACAATAGCGAGCGAGACGCAAAGCCTGCGGCATGGCTTCGCTAAA
>NZ_JBKHHI010000439.1:0-5320 GCF_046539235.1 Coleofasciculus sp. | reverse complement strand
AGAATAACTTCGGCTCCGAAAAACTTACTCAAACCTAGCTAAAGCTAAGAGTAAGTTTAGCAATATATTTGACGATTTAGTCAAGCTCTCGTGATGAAGCTGCTTTTGACTCCGCCTCTTCTAACTCAATAATCAAATCAATCAGGTGTCTAGCATAACGAAGCGAATCTGTCAACCCTCGCTCCGTCACTGGATAGCTATAACGAGCAAAATTTTCATCAGGGTGTTGCCAACGTAACCATAACCGTCTGTCAATCATCTTTGTGCTAATTAACCAATCTCGGTAGCGGATTGGTTTGATGGGCAAGCCGGTGTTGGGATTGTCTGAAGTCACTGGCTTTCTTAGGAGTATTGAATGTCACGTTAATTTATGATGTCACAGAGCATAAAGAAATTTGGCTAGACGGGTTGGAGTTGCTGTTGATTCATGAACGCTAATAATCCTTGAAATAATTTGATACCATCGGTACTGCCCAACAAAGGGTCAGATGCCCGTTCTGGATGAGGCATCATCCCCAATATTTTACCCGTGCGATCGCATATTCCGGCAATGTTGTTCACTGAACCGTTGGGATTGCTGGTTTCGTCGATTTCACCGCTGGAATTGGCGTAACGAAAGACAATCTGATTTCCATCTTCGAGGGCTTTCAGGGTGTCTGTATGGGCGTAGTAGCGTCCTTCACCGTGAGCAACGGGCAGTGTGATCATGTCTCCCGTAGAGTAGGCAGACGTCCAAGGAATGTCAGTGCGTTCTATTTTCAAGGGAAGGCGATCGCAAATAAAATGGAGATCTCGATTCCGGACTAATGCCCCCGGTAATAACCCGGTTTCGGTTAAGACTTGAAAGCCGTTACAGATACCCAGGATAAACTTACCCTGTTTGGCGTGGGCAATAACATGGGACATAATCGGCGAAAACTGAGCAATCGCGCCGCAGCGTAGATAGTCGCCATAACTAAAGCCACCGGGTAATACAACCACATCTATGTCAGCAATGTCCGTTTCTTCATGCCAAACCATCCGAGTGGGACAATTGAGCAAATCCTGAGTGACATAAGCAACATCGCGATCGCAGTTTGAGCCCGGAAAAACCACAATACCAAATTTCATGTTGATACCCCTAACTGTACCTGTACTTCATCCAAATCAAATCGATAATTTTCAATCACTGGATTCGCCAAAAGTTGGTCACAGATGCGATCGAGTTGCTCACTGGCTTGGTTTTGATCAGCCGCCGTCAGCATTAACTCAATATACTTGCCGATGCGTACCTGCTTAACATTCGCGATGCCGAGTTGCCCAATCCCGGACTCGACTGCCACGCCAGCCGGATCTAATACAGAAGGTCGCAGTGTAACATAAATTCGAGCCTTATACTGATGATTCACAAGCACCCCCTAGTGGTTTGAGATTACCCTAATTTAAAGTTTGAACTACTAATCCCCAATAGTCCACATCCTTTTTCCTCGATTAACCCCTAAATCTATGAAAGCCCAACGCACCCGTTCTCAAGAGCGAATTTTAAAGTTGCTCAAAACCTTAAATCGTGCTGTCTCTGCCCAGGATATTCATATCGAGTTACGCAAGCGGAAGCAAGGTATGGGTCTAGCCACAGTTTACCGCTCTCTCGACGCCTTGAAACTCGAAGGAGTGGTACAAATACGGACTCTAGCGACTGGCGAATCCCTCTACAGTTTATTGCAGGATCAACACTATCTCACCTGTCTCAATTGCGAGCGATCAATTCCGATCAATGAATGTCCTGTCCACAATTTAGAGACCCAGTTACAAGATAACCACCACTTTCAGATTTACTATCATACCCTAGAATTTTTTGGACTCTGTGAGGATTGTCAAATGGTTGAAGCTGATCAAAACCGTCGTTATAGTGCCAAGGGGATGCACAAGGGAGAGTTTTGAGTTTTGGATCGAGGGATGGCGCGTCACCTGCTGTCAACCCTTCGCCACCCAAAATCCAAGGGAACCTGGTTGGTGTGTAGGGGCGGGTTTGACTATTATCATTTATTCTCTCACCCAGATGCGACTCGCCCCCGCCCCGAAGTAGAGACGTATCATGCTACGTCTCTACTCCCTCCCCTTGTCCCCAATCTTTACAATGGACGATAAACCCGATAGTTAATTTTGGGAAAGATATTATCGATTTCCTCGACTTTTTCTAACCAGCCACTGTCGATTTTACCGATTTTGATATCCTCATACAGCTTATTAAACCGCATCAAGTGCGATCGCGTCCGCCGCACAGCATACGGTACCATGGTTCCCGTCCGCATAATAAACGCCCAGTCCGATGACTGCGCCAGGAGTACCTCTCGCGCCGCCTGGTTGAGTGCTTTCCATTCCAGTTCATCGGCGGGTTCGCGACGCCCTAACTCAATCATCCGTTCCGCTGCTTTGTGCAGGTGAGGATAAATCCAAGCATTGGTTTCATTGAGCCAATATTCATGGAATCCCTTATACCCCCAGCTTGACTGAGAGGGCTTACAAACCTGCTGGGTGGGATTATCCTGCAAATAGTCCGCCAGGTGGGTCATGTCATAAGTCCCTTGGTCATACCAAGACTTACGGAACAGATAATCGATAAACCACGGTCCCTCGTACCACCAATGACCAAACAGTTCCGCATCATAGGGGGACACCACAATCGGCGGACGCTGCATAATTCCTGCCAAATGACCCACCTGCTGTTCCCGGTTAAACATAAAGTTAGCCGCATTTTCAGCCGCTTTTTCTCGCGCCCAATAGGGGTCATACAACGCTTTATCCCCTAATCCTAATCCGCGACCTGTGATCCGGTGATATTTAATTCCTGTATTTTTGCGCTGCCCATTGGGCATAATATAGGGCTTAATGTACTCGTATTCGGCTTCCCAGCCTAAATCCTTGTAAAATTCCCGATATTCGGGTGAACCGGGATATCCTACTTCCGAAGACCACACCTGCTGAGAGGACTCGTGATCTCGTCCAAATGCAGCTACCCCTGTCTCCGTATAAATTGGAGCGTAAGTGCCAAACCGGGGACGGGGACGGGCATACAAGATCCCGTGACCATCGGTGAGGAAATAGCGTAAGCCTGCATCGGCGAGTAATCGTTCCACCCCTTCGTAATAGGCGCATTCGGGTAACCAAATCCCTTTCGGGGGACGCCCAAAGGTTTGCTCATAATGCTCACAAGCCACCTGAATTTGCGCCCAAACAGCTTGGGGATACATCTTCATCAGCGGAAAATAGCCGTGAGTCGCGCCGCAAGTGATGATTTCCAGGTTATTGCTGTCGAGAAATTGTTTAAATGCGGTTATCAAGTCACCCTGGTACTGTTCCCAGGTTTGGCGAATTCGACTGAACTCGTTAACGTAATGTTCAGCGAGGTAGCGGATGTGACCATTATGTTTGTTATGCTCGACTTCCTTTTGAACTAACTCCTCGAGTAGAGCTAGATGTTTGTCATAGCGCTCTTGCAACAGAGGATCTTTTAGCATTGACACCAAAGGGGGTGTCATGCTCATGGTGATTTTAAAGTCCACCCCATCCCGCTTTAACCCTTCAAAGACATGCAGGAGGGGGACGTAAGTTTCGGTGATGGCTTCAAATAGCCATTCTTCTTCCAGAACATAGTCACTTTCTGGATGCCGCACAAAAGGTAGATGGGCATGAAGGACGAGCGCAACGTAGCCGATAGCCATAGTGAATAGAAGTCGTGAATTGCTAGATAACGAAAAGTTTAGGATAGCCTGGGAGGTTTACGGTCATTTAAGATTTTAGGACGAAAGGGACAGCAAAAGGATAGATAAACCTCACAAACCATTCAGTTTTGCGGAAAATCTAAAATAGAGATTAAATTATAAGGAAGCAAAGACCCCCAACCCCTAGGCAGTCAAGTCCAATGTTCTCCTATAATTGCCCCAGTTAAGAGTGCTAACACCCAACTTCATGCAGGTCGCTCATGAGAACTCTCCGGATGGGGAAGCCACCTTACAGCTTCTGCTGTTTGTCGATGAGCGCCCCAGTTCCCGGAAACATATCCATCACATCCGCAACTATCTGGAGTCCTTGAAACAGGACTATCCTTTTGAGCTGATGATTGTCAAGGTGGGAGAACAGCCCTATTTAGCCGAACATTTTAAAATTGTAGCCACTCCAGCCCTGCTAAAGATTCATCCCCAACCCCGACAAACCCTAGCGGGAACGAATTTAGTCGGACAGTTGAACAGCTGTTGGTCACGCTGGCAACGCTGTATTGAAGACTATAAAGATAAAGCCGAGTTAACCCAAGAGGTTGCCTCATCCGCTAACGGGGATATCTCCAGTGAGAATGGCTCATCCGCCAAACCTTCCATGGCATCTTCGGTCGAAGTGATTCAACTCACTGACGAAATTTTTCGCCTCAACCAAGAAAACGCAGCACTGCGGGAAAATATCCATTTTAAAGACCAAATCTTGTCCATGTTAGCCCATGACATCCGCAACCCTTTAACCGCCGCATCCATTGCCTTAGATACCCTGGAATTAGGGAAAAACAACCCCAGTCAATCCCCTGGTTATAAATTGACGCCCACTCTAAAAGCCCGGTTATTTGAACAAGCGCGTATCCAACTCCGTACCATCGATCGCATGATTACGGAAATCCTGCAAGCCGCCAAAGGCAGCAACGCCGACTTTTACGTTAAACCCCGCAAACTGGCTTTAGGACCGTTGTGTCAAGATATTCTCAATCAAATGCACGAGTCTTTCCAACTCAAATCCCAGATAGTGGAAACAGACATTCCCCAGGATTTACCCCCTGTCCATGCCGATAGTGAGTTGGTGCGTCAAGTCATCGTCAATCTGCTAGACAATGCCAACAAATACACACCAAAAGGGGGTAAAATTCAGGTTTCTATGCTGCACCGCACCACCCAAAAAGTTCAAGTCTCGGTCTATGATACAGGTCCGGGTATCCCGGAAGAAAATCGCGATCGCATTTTTGAGAATCATTTCCGACTCAAACGCGATCAAGGCGAGGACGGGTATGGGATTGGTTTATCCTTGTGCCAACGCATAATCCGCGCCCATTACGGTCGCATCTGGGTCGATTCCTCGCCCAAAGGTGGTGGCTGTTTCCACTTTACCCTACCCATTTATCGGTAAACGTCAAAGCGATGTAGAGACGTTCCGATGAAATATCTTTTGTAGGGGCGGGTTTTACCGTTAACCTTTGGTGTTACCCTGATATAACTAAACCCGCCCCGACCTAACCGTTCAATTATCACAAATGACAAATGACAAATGACAAATGACAAATGACAAATGACAAATGACAAAT
>NZ_JBKHHI010000438.1:0-5324 GCF_046539235.1 Coleofasciculus sp. | reverse complement strand
ATCTAAGAACAGGAGATCTTCAAAAAGCGATTGCTGATTTTAATCAAGCTATTGAGATTAATCCAAATGAGATTAATTCCAACCTATTTTTAGTCTACAACAACAGAGCAAATGCTCGTTTAGAACAGGGGAAAATTAAGGAAGCAATTGCTGATTTTAATCGGGCGATTGCCATTAATCCTAATTATGCCCAAGGATACTCGAATCGCGGGTTTATCCGTCTGCAACAGAACAATCTGCAAACAGCACTTGCTGACTTAAACCAAGCGATTGAGATTAATCCCAACTACGCCCAAGCCTATTATTATCGGGGGCTTGCCCGTGTTCGACTCGGTAACGAAGAAGAAGCGATCGCGGATTTCCAAAAGGCGACAGATTTATCTAGACAACAGGGCAATATGACAATTTATCAAAATGCCCTTGACCAAATTCAACAGATTCAGCCGTAAAGAGGTACATAGGGTAAGAGTACGGCATTGCCGTACCCCTACGATTGATATAGATTTAGGTAAATCTTTTACAGAAGTTTAAATTGTAGGTTGGGTTGACACCAGGAAACCCAACAGAATCTAGGGCTAAAGCCCTGACTACAAACCCAAGCTAACGCTCTATTGTCATTCCGAAAGGGACACAAGAGCGCTAATCTCACAATCAAGGTGTGCCACGTCACTCCCCAAACGATCGCAATTGATTACAGAGCAGGGAAGAGTGAATTGGTTCGCCGAACAGCTTAATCCTCACCCAACGAGGCAGCAAACATCCTTTGCTGATTTAACCATAAATTTTCCGGTAGTAATCTTGATACTCCTTCGACAGCAACGGTTCCCACCAATCCCGATGGGTCAAATACCATTCAACGGTACTACGTAATCCTCCTTCAATGGTTTCTTCAGGCGTCCAACCCAGTTTTGCCTTAATTTTGCGAGCATCAATCCCGTATCGGCGATCGTGTCCTGGTCGATCTTTTACAGAAGTAATTAACTTTTTACTGGGAGAAACTGGCAAATCCGAGGCTAATTCATCCATAAGCTGGCAAACCATCTGTACCAAATCCAGGTTTTTGATTTGGTTGTTACCGCCAATGTTATAGGTTTCGCCAGGAGTTCCTTGGTGAATGACTAAATCAATTGCCTGACAGTGATCGTTAACATAAAGCCAATCTCGCACATGCTGTCCATCCCCATAAACGGGTAACGGTTGACCCAGCATGATGTTAATGCACATCAGAGGAATCAGCTTTTCAGGAAACTGATAGGGACCATAGTTATTGGAGCAATTGGTAATTAGCGTCGGTACGCCGTAGGTATGATGATAGGCACGAATGATGTGATCACTACCGGCTTTAGAAGCGGCGTAGGGACTGTTTGGCTGATAAGGTGTCGTTTCACTAAACAAGGGGTCATTTGGGCCTAAGCTGCCGTATACTTCATCCGTAGACACATGGAGGAAGCGATCGCTCTTGAGAGATCCCCGCTTTTTCCAATGCTGGCGAAAGGCTTCTACTAGAGTTGATGTACCCAGAACATTTGTTCTCACAAATGCTTCAGGTCCCAAAATGGAGCGATCCACATGGGATTCTGCCGCAAAGTGGGCAACGGTATCAATCGTCTCACTGCGGAGTAAGGCATCAACGAGAGTGCGATCGCAAATATCTCCCGGTACAAACCGAAAATTTTCTCGTCCCTCGACTGACTCTAGATTACGGCGATTGCCGGCGTAACTGAGCAAGTCGAGAACAACGACTCGATCATCTGGGTAGCGATCGCACCAGTGATGGACGAAATTGGAGCCAATAAACCCCGCTCCACCTGTTATTAGTATGCGGCGAGGTTCTCGTGAAGGCATAATGACTTGGGTTCCTTTTTGCTGTAATCTCGGAAGGGATAATTATAACCGTCGATCATCTTAACATCCGGTTGGGGATCAATGATGAGACGGGTCAAAAATTGATAGCGAAAGCCCATCTTGAGCTAGAGTGTCGGTACAACTACGTCAGGCGGGTTGGAGGCTTCAGGGGTTTCCTCTGCTGGATTAGCTGATTCTTCAGGTTGGTCTTTTTGAGGCTCGGACTCTGAGGTTGTGTCTGATGGCGATGGTTGTCCAGAATTGACCGGATCACGATCAGACGTTTCCTGATTGGAAGAGGGAGAGTTATTAGAATTCGAGTCCTCAGACGCCTCCGGATTCTCCGGTTGGGGTGTTGAATTAGAACCCTCAGGAGTCTGCTCCGAGGCTTCGGGAGGTGTTGGCTTCGGACAAACCTTGTCTTGATCAGAGAACTCAACAGAGACTTGGTATTCCTGTGGCTGTTCCGTGCGATTCAGAAAACGATGAGCTTGAATTGTATCTTGTGCCTTTTGCTCAAGAATGGGATCACTGGCTCGTTGCATGAGTTGTAAATTCGTCGGTTTGCCATCCGTACCTACGACGACGCTATATAGGGCGTTGCCATTAACCTGCTTTTGGCAAGCAGCTTGGGGATACTCAGCCATCAATGTTCTGCGTTTTAGGGGTGGAGGTTCTACATCCGCTTCAGCGCTAGTGTTATCTGACTGTTGTTCAGAGTTGGGTTTCTGGGTTACTTCCTGATCGGATTCTGATGGCGTCTGTTCCGGATTGGGGGTTGAATCATCGTCATTAGCTGGGGGAGTGTTATCTGAATTGAGAGCCACCTGCTTTTTATCTCTGGGAGGTTCCGGTGGTTGGGATCTTGGGTTCGTCAACACCGGTGAGTTGCGATCATCGCGTAATTGTGCTGCCAAACTATCAATACTCGGCGTCGGCTCTATTTGTGTGGATCTCGATTCAGGATTTCCTCGGGGAGGCGGTGGCGGAAGTTGGCTAGGAAAAACTGGTATTCCTAGATTTCTCCTCATGGGTGGAAATGGAGTACTCGGTTGATTCCGGGAGATTCGGGTTCGGGTTCGTTTCCGAGTCGAGGAGGATGACGGAATTTTTAACGATTGTGAAGGAGGAGCCACCGAGATGGTGCCATCAAGGGGCAAAGACTCTTGGGGAGGGGGAGAGGGGAGAGAGGGAAGCGGTGGGAATGGCGATTCTAACGGTGTCTGCTGATAAATATAGGGGGGAACCGTTGGCACCGATAAATCCGGTAGGCGACTCAAATCGGCTTCGCTTAATTCCAACATTTGTACAGTTCGCCGCGTCGTTGGCGCTTCATTGGAAAAAACGGGGACATAAAAGGGTAAGGTTACCCCCAATATGACATGAATACCCACCGATGCCATGACCGCGATTCCGGTTGGCTGATTGAGTTTCTCGGAAACCGTTCTAAATAAGAGATTCGACATAGCCGTTATCATTCTCTCCGTTGCGGGGTTGTCGGGAATTCTATTTGTTTTAATAAAAATAATCTAGAGTCTAATTGAACTCAGGGATTGGGTAACGTTGACAATCATGATGGAAAAGTAGGGTAATTTTAGGGTCGGGCGATCGCGTAAATCTTGATAAATCACTTGCTCCGGTAGGGTAGCGCGTTCGACTACCCAGGCGGAGTCCAATAATTGACGGTGATGCAACACCTGCCAGACTTGTTCATACACCGAACTCACTTTCATCAGGACTATGACATCCGCCCAGTCTAAAATTGTTTCCAGTTCCTTTACATTATAGAGAGCTGGCAGCACCACCAAGCGATCGCGCTGTACCGTTAGCGGTAATCCTAACACTGAGGCGGCTGCCATGGGTGAACAGACGCCAGGAATCATTTGTACGACGGCGCTGGGTTGCTGCTGTTGCAGGGTTTGCGCCAAATAGGTAAACGTGCTGTAAAAACTGATATCCCCTTCACAAACAAACGCCACATCTTGCCCAATGTTTAGATAATGCCAAACCTGTTCGGCGGCTTCTTTCCACGCTTGGGTAAGAATGTCTTGGTCTTGGACGTAAGGAAATGTTAAAGGCAGTTGAACCTGTTGAGCGTCTAACCATTGCCCAATAATTTGTTGAGCCATACCCAATTTCCCCCTCACCCCAGCAGGAAACGCCACCACGGGTGCTTGTTTAAGGATACGCAGGGCTTTAAGCGTAATTAATTCGCGATCGCCTGGACCGACACTCAGACCGAAAAGTGTGCCAACTTGCCCCATAATTATTTGTTATGTTTGATTAAAAAGCTCTACAATCCAAAATGCCACTACCGACTGTTATTCTACCGGGTTTTTTTGCCGGGGCAACTGAATATCGAGGATTAGAAGCCTCGTTAAATCAGTTAGGGTTTCCTACCGTTACTGTACCGCTACGACAAGGCGATTGGATTCCCACGATAGGTGGTCGCTCAGTCTTGCCCATATTACGCCAACTTGACCAAACCGTGAAACAGGTGATGGCAGATTACAACGCCAATCAGGTTAACCTGATTGGTCATTCCGCCGGAGGCTGGATTGCCCGAATCTATCTTGGTGAAAAACCCTATGATATTCATGGCGATGTGACACCCTCAGTCCCAGGATTATGGCATGCTTATCCTGCTATTGCCACACTGGTAACATTGGGGACACCTCATACTAGCCAAGAGCGCTGGACGAAACGCAATCTAGATTTTGTGGCAATCAACTATCCGGGGGCATTTTATCCCCAGGTTAAATATATTTGTGTCGCGGGTAAAGCTATTTATGGTCAACGACGTTTGGGTCAATGGTTAGCGTATAACAGTTATCAGCAAACCTGTGGAGTCGGAAATTGTTGGGGAGATGGGATTACTCCCATTGAAGCGGCTCATTTAGAGGGGGCGGTGAATCTCACCTTAGAAGGGGTGCTGCATTCACCACGCAGACAGGGACTTTGGTATGGTTCACCGGAACCAATAAAATCGTGGGTTCCCTATTTAATGTGACATCCTCCCACACCAAATCTTTGATTATGGTGTGGGTTTCCCCAAATCACTTTGGGGATTTCCTGATAAAAATTAATTGGGGTTTGGTGACCAAACCCCTACTGCAATTGTTCCCACCGACTTACCCTTCAACCTTCACCTCTTTTTCACCCTTAGGTTTATTGGCAATTTCTTTAACCGCTTTCTCTTCCACAGGTTCAGAAATCGGAATCTCCTCGACTTCTGGTAACTTTTCTACCGCCAGCCGGGAGGATGAACTGCCACCGGATAAGCGTTTCAATAGTTTAGGTCTGGGATCATGCAGTAGATAAATAACTTGATCATTAGCTTGCCAGGTTTCATTGGCGCTAGCCACTTGTAAATTCCCTTGCCGTTGGATTAATAGGGGAACCAGTTCTCCCGCCCGAATCAACGTTAATTGGGGTTTGGTGACCAAACCCCTACTGCAATTGTTCCCACCGACTTACCC
>NZ_JBKHHI010000437.1:0-5332 GCF_046539235.1 Coleofasciculus sp. | reverse complement strand
TGTTTGAAGAAATTGACCATTTCCGCAAAAATCTGGATGCTGGATGGTTCAGGTTCGGTGATAGTGTTGGGTACTTGCTTTTCTAGGGCATCCAGACTGACATCAGCTAATTCTTTGAAGAAATTGAGCATTCCATCAAGCATCTGAGAGGTTGCTTTTTGCGTGACGGCAGATAAGTTAGTCTCTGTCCATTCTTTGAAGAATTTAGCAACAGCTTGATTCATTTCCTCACTGGATGTTTCACCAGAAGCCAGTGCGGAGGGATTAATATAAGCCCAGATTGTACTGTAACCTGTTTCGCCTGATTCCTGTTGCTGTTTTACGGATAAGGCTAACCAATTTTCAGTAGAAAGTAGGGGGTGATTGGGTTGTTCTTGACTAAGATTCAGGAGATAGGTTGCAGCTTTGTTCGCATCAGCTGCGTGTTCTGTTAGGTGTTGAAGTAAGTCGGGTTTTAGGCTGGTTTCGATGGTGATGTCGGCTTCAGGGAGGAATTTGCCAGAGGATAAATTACCGCGTATTTCTGGTTTAAGGTTGAATAAGGCTTGGGTGTCAATGCGTTCATAGAGTTCAAGGTTAACGTTGAAGGTAAGACGACACTCGATGAGTTGATCGTTATCTTTATATAGGGACAGGGTGATGGTGTGAAGGGTGAGGGGGGTAGTGGTGCGAGGGTATAGCGTTAAATCACTGTCCAGTTGATGATTGTCTGTCTTTGTGGTCATGGAAAGTTATGCCGATGTTGTTTAAACTATAATTTGAAGAAAGCGTTGCTCTATGCGTGTTTACTATCAACCCATTAGGTAGGATAAAAATGATTCGTCAGTTTGCTCATGAATATGTCCATTATGATTCTGTCGGAAATTTAGAACTGTGTAGAAAAGTGATTAAAAAATCAAAGGAACAACTTAAACCAATATACAACAATAAACAAATACAAGGATATCAATTGCTGCTAATACAAAATGAAATTGATGTTGAAGAAAAATTAATAGGATATAAATTTTTAGACGTTACTCACGGTAAATATCCTTTTGTATATTCATTGGTACAACCTTTGGAAAACAGTACGATAAACTTTGATAGTATAATGGAAGGCTTGTATTATATCAGAGTAGATTCTTGACACAGATGATAGATATAGTTTGGGATATAGAAACCAGCGATCCCGATGACTTACTTAAAGTCTAACTCAACATTTTAAGCCTCTAATTCGTAAATCAGAAGTTTACTGTTAGAACTATGTATAGATTTGCATCCTATAACCAAAGCAGCTGGGTACTCGGATTGGGCAGGTATAGTGTCTAAGTCTATGTAGCGGAAGTTTTCTGGCGCAGGGCAAGTTATTTCTATTTGACCATTCTCGTTGAGAGAATATACCTCATGTTCATACATAATAAATAGCCGATTAGTGAAAGAAGCAAGTCTAATCAAACTTAGAGGAAATAAGCGGGTATTTACGCTCTCGCTCTTGCCCTCCAAATTAGTCAGCGAGTAGGAACCCATAACAGTAGGGATGGGCTTGGGAGCGGAAACAGTCCATACCATCTCATCACTCCAATTCGCTACACCAATTTGTGCTGGTTCCTTCGCCAAACTGTGGTACAGCATTTGAGACTGCTCCGGCTCTACTCGCAGTACATTAGAATCCAATAGCGAGATACTATCTAATGTACGCCTCCATCCTCGCTGTACTCGTCGGGATTCTATGGAAGAAACTTGCCTAAATATAGGTGTACTTTCGTGCCATTCTAGTTTATAGACACGATGGGATTTTCCACCAGTAATCCAGAATGAATTCTCGTCCCAAACATAACGCAAATCAGCAATTCTTGGCATAGGTGGGCATTCAAGTTCGTAGGAAGAACCTCCTTCCAGTGATAGCCAATATCCCATTCGATTTTCTCCGCTCAAAATCAGCATGGTTTTGCCATCTGCCTGGAAACACCACTCATCCCTAGTTCCTGCACTACGGTAATTGCCAATGAAAGGAATAAGAGCTTTGACTTCTTCACGCCAAGGATCTATAATTTGAACTCCTTGATCGCTATCGTTGATAATAATCTCAGGATGTATAGGTCGCCGATGCACCTTATATAAGTTGCCCTTTACCGCGACTTCTTTGTCAGGATATGTTACCTTGAGCTGATTCACTTGTATTTAATGTTGTTTAACAATAAGTTGTCTAGTCTGCTCAGTCAATCTTTCTCTTTCAACTTTATTTCCTTAAATATTGGGCATAGATACTACTCAAACTTAAGTTAACAAATCAAATAGTGTCAATCTTCTTCTTAACACTGTCTCGTAATACATTGATTATATCTGTAAATTCTTCTATTAACAATTCCTTATCATCATCATCTTTACACTCCATATTTCTAGCTTCATTCCAGCGTTCTCTCTGCTCCTGTAAGATAGCATTTAAAACCATAATGTCTCGATCAAGCTGTTCAAGAGCCGCGATTTCATTTTGAATAGGAGTACGATTTTTCCCTTCTATAGTCCTTAGTTCCTGCTGTTTTTGACGTATCAAAGTCTGATTATTAATATGTTTGTCATCTATCAGAATTTGAGTATCTTCAATGTCAGACCTAGAAGTGTCTCGAACTTGAATCACCTCTGCTGGGCAATTTCTATCTTGATTAGTTGGTAACTGCTCGATAGCTGCTTTTAACAGATCACTAATCCGATCTAACTTTTGCTTTCCTTGGTTAAGTTTTCTTTTTTCCTCTCCTGTACCCTTTTCTTGGAGAATCTGCTCGGCATCTCTATCGAGAGCCGAGTCTATCCACCTATCCAAAAGTTGACTTAATCCTGATGAATCGGATTCTTGTTCGGGGTCTAAAACTTGCTGAAGTCTGCTGAGAAATCGTTCCTTGACCGCACCGTATATACGGGAATTGGTATCTCCACCTGCTGCTGATTCATTTTCTTTGCTGACTGTAAGCTCAAATACATTACTATTCAAAATATCTTCGGTTGAGTTCACAGCTTCTATCAGAGGCGTCGCAGATGAAGACGCGACAAGATTTTTTAATTCATCTACTGTTTGTCTGAGACTGTTATTAAAAATATGATGTCCCCTTTTAGGTGGACTATCATCCTCTTTTTCTTTGGTTTTCGCCTTGGGATTGATCTCAACCTCTACATAGTAGGTATCGCTATCAGTCTCCACTATGTTGGCTGATTTTAGTCGGTACTTAGATTTTAGTTCTGGAAGTTCTGCCTCGACACTCTTAGAGTTAGCTCCATCTTCGTCCATATGCTGCTCTGCTTCAGCAACGGCTCTGCCAACGTCAGCTTCCTTCTCCTCCATAGTCCGCTCATCAGGTTCACCTTCCTCACCTCTGCCAATACCCAGCCGCCTTAATAGACTAGCCGCCATCTGCTTGGCTTTTTTCAGTACAAACTCGATCGCGTCATCAACCCGCTTGCGAATCCCTTCAACAACATCCTGTACCTTCCGAGCCAATCCACTGACACCAATCAACGAAGCCAAGAAACCAATCGCCACAGGTAAAGCTTTAGCCAGCGCCGACTCAACCAAACTCGCTGCTTGACCCAGCGCACCGGATGCGATCGCACCAATCGATTCGGTTATCGCCTGCACCAGTTCGACAACCTGGCTACCTCGGTTGACGAAGAACATGACAATGTTGTAAATTGTCTGTGCTGCCTTGACAAACGCTCCGGCTGGTGTCAACAGACCCAGCATCCAGCTCACACCGGACTGAATCACTTGGGTAATCACCATATCCTTAATCTGGTCAATCACCTGCTCTTTCAAGTCGGTAAACTGGTCTTGAACCTGTTCCCATAACGCGATCGCTCCTTCAGTTTGGAAGACTTGGAACATTTCTAACCCTTGTTCCATCGCCGCCACGACTGGATCTCCAAACATCCGCACTGCCTTGGAGCGAATATAATCCCAGGTCAGACCCAGTATTTGCGCGACTAAGTTAAAAATACCCTCTAAGCTGAACAGATCATCGGGAATCTGAATACCTAACCCTCCCATCGTCCCCGTCAACCAGGCAACCAATCCGCCTTGCAAGTGGGTGGCAATATTGCCAACAAAGTTATCTAAGCCCTGCTTCACCCCACTGATTAAATTGCCCAAGAACCCAATTGGGTCTGATAGAATCGCGCCAATTGCACCCGCCGCACCTGCCAACACGCCTTCGAGCATGGAGCGGATTTGCCCCATCGTGTTGAAAACCCCACCCATCATATCCGTGAATTGGTTGACTAAACCCTGATTTTCCGCTTGCATCTCCTCAATGCGGGCATCAACCTCTTGCAGACTCGTACTGTACTGCTGTGCCAATGAGTCGATTAACTCATTTTGCTTGTTGTTAACACTTTCCTCTAACTGATCAAATTGGCTTTGAATGTTCTGTGCTGCGTCCTCTCCTACCTGTCGGAGATTGTCTGGCAACCCAGCTACATACTCCTGAATCTCCTGCTTGCCTTGATTAATTCGTTCTTTTGCCTCATTGAGTTTTTCAGCAACATAATTGGCAATATCGGTGAGCGCGATATCCATCTCATCGATATATAATTGCCGCCCATCGACAAAGAATTGATTCACCTCTGGTGGTAAGCCAAATACCGCATCACTGAACCGTTCATCGTAGCCTGTAATATCCCACAATAATAAATTCGGGTTCATTAGAATTCGCCAGTTGTTCCTCGGTGACATTTTCTGCCGCCATCTGCTGGTCGAGTTCTTGGCTATTTGCCTGTAACGGTGCGGATACTTCAGCCTCACTCCTTGGTTGGGGAACGGCTCCCTCGGCATTGACATCGGTTGGCTCTCCCGCCTCGGGCTGCTCTAGCGGTGTCGCAACTCTTGCTTCAATACTACTGGTATCCGGTTCTGCCTCGACTGTCTCTTGAATACCTCCTGCGGCTTGTTCCTGTTCCTGGGTAACTTGTGAGGATGCCTCTTGCCTAACTGAATCGATTTGATTATTGTTTTGGAATTGTTGCTGCTGCCGCACTCCCACCTTCATTGGCTACCTGGGGAGTGGCTGGAGCCATGTCACCACCTGATTCTGGCGCTGGTGCGGGAGTGGGTTGTACGGGTTGGGGTTTATTCTCTTTTTCTGTTTGTTCTTGGGGATTTTCTCGGCGTTGGATTTTCAGTTGTGCCGGAAAACCGGATACCAGGCGTTCTTTTGTCTGTAGCTTATTTGATTTAATTTGGGGTGAGAGGCGGGTTGAATTTGCTGAGAAGAGGAATTTGTGAACTTGCCCAGATTAACCTGTCTGGGGATCGAGGATGACGGTGTACCTGGAACGTTTACCGGAATTTCGAGGAAATTGTGAT
>NZ_JBKHHI010000436.1:0-5338 GCF_046539235.1 Coleofasciculus sp. | reverse complement strand
CGCTGCAAAAATGGACACAATTGACCTATAAAATTTATCGGGTCGCCCTGGATCATGTATCAGAAAAACCCAGAAAAATTGACATGAACCATTGCCTAAGATCAACCTATCAATTTTCTGGTCAACCATCAATCATCAACAATCAACACTATTTCAACGGTGATGTCACGGTAAAGGTTGTGCGGTCTGGGCGGGTTTAGTTACATCTGGGTGAAGTGAAAAACGATAATAGTGAAACCCGCCCCTACACAGACACCCGGTTCCATCAAAGGTATGGGTCAACCATCAACCATCAACCATCAAAACTATCGGTAAGGTAACGGTAAATGTTGTGCCGACATTAACTTCACTGTCTACGCTAATTTCACCGCCATGAATGTCCACACAGCGCTTGACGATGGAAAGTCCTAAGCCTGTTCCTTTAATTGTGCCGACATTGCTGGCACGATGGAAGGATTCAAACAGGTACTTTTGTGCCTCTGGGGGAATGCCAATTCCACTGTCTTTAATCTGGAACGTGATCGTTGTATCGTTCCTGAATAAATTAAACGTGACGACGCCACCTTGCGGGGAGTATTTTACCGCATTTGCTAGTAAATTAGAGAGGATAGGGCGCAATAGATTAATATCCAGACAAGTCTCGGTGAATTTACCTTGATGCGTAAAGATAATTTGGTACTTTTCTCCAGCATTGGTCTGGATTTCTTCAACTAAGTTATGACAGAATTCAACTAAATCGATGGGAATGGGTTGAAGCTCAACTTTTCCCGACTCGGCTCTACCAATCAGTAAAACATCATCTAACAACTGGATCATCTGGTTTACGGATAGTTTAATTTGCCGCAAATGCTTTTCTTTTTTAGCATCCATACTATCCCGACAATAGCGTTCGAGCAGATCGTTGGAGGAACTAATTGTGGTGAGGGGCGTGCGGAATTCATGGGAGGTGATGGCGATAAACTGCGTTTTCAGTTGGTTTAATTCTTTTTCTTTAGCTAAGGCTAACCGCAGCCGTTCTTCAGACTGATGACGTGAGAGGGCAATTTCAATCGTGGTTTCTAGTTCGTTTTCTTGGAAGGGTTTGAGCAGATAACCGAAGGGGGCTGTTATTTTAGCTCGATCTAAGGTAGGCTGATCAGCATGGGCAGTAAGATAGACGACGGGAATATTCAGACGTTGACTAATTTCCTTGGCAGCTTCAACTCCATCCAGTTTTCCGGGGAGTCGGATATCCATGAGAACTAAATCGGGTTTGGTTTGAGTCGCTGTGGCGATCGCCTCTTCTCCCGTCGTCACTATCCCCACAACTTCATACCCTAATGTCTGCAAAGTGGTTTCAATATCAAACGCCACTATTTCTTCGTCTTCTACAATCAGCAGTCTTGCACTAGATATCATGATGATTGCTTCCTTGTTAGTCAAAAGTGGGTTAAGTTAACTCAGCGTTGCTCCTCCTAGACAAGTTTATATCCTCGCTAATATATAAATAAATTTTATTGATATATCCAAAACTAATTATGTATTTTAGGATACATACCTGGCTCGATGCCAAAAAGTTAAAATTTGTTTATGAGAAGGAGCAATTATGGTTAAGGCTAAAAACAATTATAAATCGATTTCCCTGATTGCGATCGAGTGTTATCTCACCGTTGAGTTGCTTAGTCAACCGACACACAAGCTGTAAGCCTAGGGATGAGGTGTGCGTGAAATCCAAGTCATCAGGGAAACCAATGCCATTATCACAGATGGTCAAGCATAATTGTTCAGGCTCAACAGAGGATAGAGAGTCTGAAGTAGCGTTGGTTAAGTTGTCCGCCTGAACCTCCGCCTCGGCTTCATCAGTTCCTTTTATCGTCTGGAGAGTGATGCAAATTTCACCATTGCGGGAGTCGGGAAAGGCATATTTTAGGGAATTGGATACTAATTCATTAATAATTAACCCGCAAGGAATAGCGGTATCAATTGATAGCGAGATGGGAGCAATCGCCAGATTAAAGTTAATCCCTTGTTGCTTGGCTCCATAGCAGCGAGAGAGAGAGTCAACTAGACTTTGGATATAAGCACCAAAGTTAATCTGGGATAAATTCTCGGCATGATAGAGTTTTTCATGAATCAATGCCATTGCCTGCACTCGATTTTGACTTTCTTGCAAAAGTTCTAAGATTTCGGGTGCTTTTAGTTTCCTTGCCTGTAAGCGCAGCAAGCTGGATATAATTTGCAGATTATTCTTGACTCGATGATGAATTTCTTTGAGTAGGGTTTCTTTTTCGATTAAGGAGGCTTTGATTTGAGTCTCTGCCTGCTTGTGTTGTGTGATATCTTCGATCATGGCAACACAAAATACAGGTTCACCAATCAAGTCGCGCAGCACAGCAACGGTTAGATTAGTCCAGACAATCTCACCATTCTTGTTAAAATAGCGCTTCTGCATCCGGAAACTATCGATTTCCCCCTGGTCAATTTGTTTCATGTAGTGTAAATCACATCCTAAGTCATCGGGATGGGTAAAAGCATCAAAGGTAAGCGACATGATTTCTGACTCAGAATATCCCAGCATTTGATAATAAGCAGGATTGACTTGAATAAACTGATGGGTATGAAAGTTGATCAGGGACATGCCAATGGGAGCATGATCAAAAATTTGTCGGAATCTTTGCTCACTTTTTTGTAAGGCAAGTTCTGTTTGTTTACGCTCGGTGATATCCTGAGCAATTCCGGCAATGCGGTACATCTTACCCTGTTCATTGTAGATGGGAAAGGCGCGATCGCGAATCCAACGCATTTCCCCATTGGGTTGCACGATGCGATACTCTTTGTCAAACTCACCGAGTACCTCTTTAGGAATGGCGCTGACAATGCGATCGCGATCATCAGGGTGAACCGTATCCAACCATGATAGGCAATCATTATACCAAGAATCACAGGATTTGCCAAAAATTTTTTCGTAAGCTGGACTAATATAAATATTTTCCGTCTTTTCTGGATTTGTCATCCAGAATACATCCCGAATATTCTCAGCAAACTGACGGAATGTTTCTTCACTTTTGCGTAATGCAGCTTCGGTTTTCTTGAGATTTGTGATATCGAGAATTGTACCAAATATACCAATTATCTGATGGCGTGAGTTTAAAATCGGTTTCCCTTTAGCGAAAATGTGGCGAATTGAACCATCGGGACGAACCAGTCGATAGTCTAATTTATAGGGTTGCTTATGTTGAATACTATAGGCAACCGTTTGGCTAAAATACTTGCGGTCATCTGGATGAGTAATCTGGTGTACCAGTTGTGCATAAGTTGGTTCACCTTGGTGCGGATCTCGACCAAAAATCCGGAATGTTTCGGCTGACCAAGTAATTTTATGAGTCGCCATATCGTAATGCCAATGACCCAGATGAGCCAATTCTTCTGCTTCAGCAAGTTTAGCTTGACTTTGGCGTAAATTTTCCTCAACTTGCTTGCGATCGGTGATATCTTCAGCAATTCCTACATTGCGATTAACCTGTCCCGAATCATCGAGAATCGGCAAAGTACGCGCCCAAATCCAACGCTGTTCACCATTGGGTTGAATAATCCGATATTCTTGCTCGAAGGGTTTTTCCCAGACGTGATTTTGCCATTCGGTAATTACGCGATCGCGATCGTCTGGATGAATCACATCTTGCCAAGAATTTGGCTGTTGATAGAGAGACTCACAAGAGAGTCCCCAGATTTTTTCGTAAGCCGGACTGACATAAATCATCTGGTCAACCGTGCGGATAAATAAGACTTCCCGAAGGGTTTCCGCAATTTGGCGCAAGTTTTGTTCACTTTCTTTTAATTTAGTATTGATGCGCTGACAAGATTTAATTTCTTCGACCAGTTTTTGACTGGTGTGACGTAAATCCAGGGTGCGCTGATTCAGGTTAGATATCAGTATTTTGTTGAAGAATTGAGAGAGATTAACTTCTGCTTTTCTGCGTTCTGTACTATCCAGACTACTACTAATTAACCGATAAATCTGTGACTCTTGATTATACAAAGGTGTGAGCGTGGTTAACCACCAACTGTCTTGAGATTGGCAATAGGTTTCATAGACAATCGGACGTCCCTCCTGAACGCATCGGGTATAGTTATCCACGATAGTGGTAGCTTCAGTCGCCGGAAAAATCTGTTCCGGTGACTTGTCTTTTACCTCCTCTAAACCTTTACCCATCCATCGTTCAGATGCGGGATTCATCTCCACGAAACGAAATTCACCAGAGGGTAAAACACCAATTACCATGATAGGATGGGCAACGCCTTGATAAAGACTCTCTAGGAATTGTTGTCGTTGTTGAAGTTGGGCGTAGGTTTGTGGTTCCATTTGTCGCTAAAGTGGCTAGGATTTGAATGTTGAGGGGTGTAGGGGCGGGTTTCACTACTATCATGTCTTACCTCACCCAACTATAACTAAACCCGCCCTGACTTGACCCTTAGGTAGATTGGCACATATTGGAAAATGTGCTAAAAGGTCAACAGGATAAAGTTGGATTAGATAGCTATCAATATCTGCATCCTGCGATCGCGGCTACGCCCTTAAGTCGAATGTCACTGACTTTAGAGTTTGTAGTAAGCGCTGTCTTCGCTTCTGGCACGCTTCGTGCCTACTACGAACCCAGCTCCCAGACGTAGCATGCTACGTCTCTACATGGCTTCCCCAGCTTCCTATTCCCTGTTCCCTATTGCCTATGTCTAATAAAACCCTCGGTTTAGATACTCCACTGTATAAATACCTATTATCGGTGTCCTTACGAGAACCCGATATCCTGCAAAAATTACGGCAAGAAACCGCCACCCATCCAGATAGCGCCATGCAAATCGCCCCGGAACAAGGGCAGTTTATGGCATTGTTGGTTCAGCTTATGGGTGCCAAGAAAACCTTAGAAATTGGCGTTTTTACAGGCTACAGTGCTTTATCCGTCGCCTTAGCCTTACCAGAGGATGGCAAGATTTTCGCCTGTGATGTGAGTGAAGACTATACCGCCATTGCCCGCCGTTATTGGGACGCCGCCGGAGTATCGGATAAAATAGATTTGCGATTAGCGCCTGCTTTGGAAACATTAGACGATTTATTAGCTGCAGGGCAAGCGGGAAGTTTTGATTTTGCGTTTATCGATGCCGATAAAGTAAATTATCTGGCATATTATGAGCGAACGCTGCAATTAATTCGTCCGGGGGGTTTAATTGCTATTGATAATGTCTTGTGGGGGGGACGAGTTGCAGATTCTCAGATTCAAGATAAAAATACCGCCGCGATTCGGGCATTTAACCAAGCTATTAGTCAAGATGAACAGGTTATTTTAAGTTTAGTCCCTATTGC
>NZ_JBKHHI010000435.1:0-5366 GCF_046539235.1 Coleofasciculus sp. | reverse complement strand
AGCACTTTTAGCTTGGTTAGCAGCACTTTCAATAGCTGGCTTGGCTTGTTCCGCCGCACCTTGCACTTTATCGGCTGCCTTTTGAGCAGCACCTTTGAGTTTATCCGGTGCGTCCTCCGGAGTAGCCTTAGCCGTCAAACCACCCGCTACAGCGCCTGTGACAGCACCTACGACTGCGCCTCGTTTGCCAGCCACTTGACTACCAACTACAGCACCAACGGCTGCGCCAGCTACCCCAGCGCCGACTACACCCTTGCCTTGATTATCTTTATTGTCTTTATTGGTAGAAGATTCATCGGGTTGATTGGCAGTGGGTTCAACAGGTTGGTTATTTTTATCCAAAAATTGCTTATTACTATCCATGTAGAGTTGTCCTCCTTTACTGATATTGAATGTTTTTCTCAGGTTTAAGGCTTTCTTGTATCTTTCACCAACTTACCAATCAGCCGTTATCGCTGACGCCAAGCTAAAGGAGGATATGACACGACCTTGAGTCAGTCGATAGATATATTTCATCCCCAGTTAGCGGTCAAAACAGGGAGCGCCTCAGCGTTGCCAGAGTTTGATGGGTTGCAGGATTTTGGCAATCCAACGGAGGGTTCCGGGTTCGGTTAAAATTCCCTGAGTGGGACTGAATAGAAATGCCAGAATAAAGAAACTAAAGACAACCATGACTATCGCCGGTCCCGATGGCAAATCTAGGTAATAGCTTAAATACATACCCGTGACACCCGCAATCACACCAATTATTGCCCCTAATCCCATCATTTGATGCAATTCTTTGACCAAAAGATAGGCAGTAATGGCCGGACCGACGAGGAGGGATATAACTAGCAGCACTCCGACGGTTTGCATACTGGCGACAATCGTCAAGGTAATGGCGCAGACGAAGCCGAAATACATCGTGGTGACGGGTAAACCACTGGCTTGAGCGCCGAGGGGATCAAAGGTGTAGAAAAGGAGTTCTTTGTAAAACAGTTTGGTTAACAGTAAAACGATTACGGTAATGATTAGCGTATGCCAGACATCGCTGGTTCTGATCCCTAAAATATCACCAAATAAAATAGAACTGAGGTCAAATTGGTTCGTTTCTAAGAGAGTAATTAGGATAACTCCCAAGCCCAAAAAACTGGTTAAGGTTAACGCCATCGCTGCATCAACTTTAACTCGCGATCGCTGATGAATACCAGCCACCACTAAAGCGCTCAACGTCCCAGCTACAAACGCCCCCAGAGACAGAAATTGCTCCCCCACAAAAAAAGCGATGGATAGTCCAGGTAAAACAGCATGGGCAATCACATGACCAATCATGACCATCTGTTGCACAATCAAATAACTACCCACAACCGCTCCTAAAACTCCCAGCAATATCGCAATCGCTATGGCGTCACGCATATATCCCCACTGAAGCGGTTCAATTAACCCATGCCACATCACATCCACCTCATTTATTCTTGATTTATTAAAATCCGTATTATGATATTAGGCGACAACCAGACTCATGAGTTTACCATAGGCTTTTTTAAGATTTTCAGTTGTCAAAACTTCTGACTTTGACCCCACAGCAATTAGCTCCTTGTTTAATAGTAATATTTGGTCATATTGCCCTAATGTTTCCCCTAAATCATGACTAATAACCAATAGCATTTTATTCTGAAACTTTAAGTCTTGAAAAATCTCAAAAATAATCTCTTCTGTCTTTTGATCAATCCCAGCAAACGGCTCATCAAAAAAAAACAACTCTGCCTGTTGCGCCAGCGCCCTAGCTAAAAATACTCGTTGTTGTTGTCCACCAGAGAGTTCGCCAATTTGACGATGGCGATACTCAAACAAGCCCACCCGTTCTAATGCATCCTGAACAATCTCCTGGGATTGACGAGACGGATTTCTAAACCAACCCGTGTGGATAGTGCGCCCCATCATCACCACATTCCAGACTGTAACCGGATAATTCCAATCAATTTGGGTGCGCTGTGGTACATAGGCGACTCGTTTCCGCTGACTTTTCAGGGGTTTGTCTTCAAATGTAGCAACCCCTCGGGTGAGCGGAATGAGTCCCAGAATCGCCTTAATAATCGTACTTTTGCCAGCACCGTTGGGTCCCAATAGCACCGTTAACTGTCCCGGTTGGATGGAAAAAGAAACACCGGAGATTGCCCAGATATTTCGGTAGTTGACCGCCAAATCATGAACTTCGAGCATTACAACCTGTCTGTGAGAATGACTACCATTAACAAATTCTGCTTTTAGCTTATCGGATAGCGATTGCGATGATTTCACGCTTTGGGAAGGGATAGGGAAGCTGGGATTGTAGAGACGCGCTTTTGAATCGTCTGGAGCCATGTTCCTTTCCGTGATGCCAGAAGCGTATTCAAGCCTTATTAAGGACGAAACCGTCGCCATTCGGGTCAACTCCAATATTAGAATGATTATCATTGTAATCGTCTTTCAGTTTCAGGAGCTTGACTATGCTAAAGTATGTATTCAGCCAAACCTTGAACGGCTGGAATAGTAAGGTGTTGGCATTAGCGATCGCACTGACAGGGTGTGTTCAAACCAACCAGACAACGGTTTCACCAACAGAGGATGGGACAGCATCGGCTCAGAAACCTAGTGTAGTGGTATCTCATCGCGTCCTTTGCGATTTAACTGAAGAAATTGCCCAAGACACCATTCAACTCAACTGTTTATTAGATCCGAACCAAGATCCTCACACCTACCGATCAACCCCATCGGATCGCAAAGCCGTTGAAACCGCACAACTGATCCTTTATGGTGGCTATAACGGAGAACCGGGCGTTGAGGTATTAATTGAAGCCAGCAATACATCCGCCCCTACCGTTGCTGTCTTTGAGGAAGCTGTCCCCAATCCCCTGGAGGGAGAAGCACATCACCATGACCATAATGGAGATCACCATGATCACGGGGAAAAGGAACAAGGTGAACAATCAGATCATGAACAAAACCATGTAGCCGATAAGGGGGAAAAGGTTCCCGATCCCCATGTGTGGCATGATGTGCAAAACAGCATAACGATGGTTGATGTGATTCGCAACCAACTGACACAGATAAATCCAGATCAGGCTGACCTTTATGGGGAAAATGCCCAACAGTTAACCAGCCAACTCGACCAGTTAGATACCTGGGTCAACGCCCAAGTGGAAACAATTCCCCCAGGAAAACGCAAAATTATCACCACTCATGACGCCTTGGCTTATTATGTCAACGCTTATGGATTTGAAGCGGCGGAATCGTTGCAAGGACTCAGTACCGAAGAAACACCATCAGCCTCACGGGTAAAGAATTTAGTGGAAACCATTGAACAAGCCAAGATTCCCACGATCTTTGTGGAAACCACAACCAATTCCACCGCCATTGAGACTGTAGCCAGGGAAGCGAATGTCAAGGTTTGGGACCAAAAACTGTTTGTTGGTAGTCTCGGTGCCCAAAATAGTGACACAGGAACTTATATAGGAATGATCACCCATAATACCTGCGCGATCGCGAAAGGTTTGGGCGGAACCTGTACTCCGTTCAAAATAATGACAGGTGATAACCAGCCTTAAGAGGAATGATACAGCGTCGGTTTGGTTAAGGCGGGTACGATGCGATCGCTCGCCATTTTACCACCGTACAGGTTCCGTGCCACAGGTCCGATCTGTAGGGCGGCTAAACCTCCCATCACAAATAACTCACAACCTGACCAACGCAGATGCTCATCTAAAACGGGCAGCCCCTTGACAAGAGGTATCGGATATGCATCAATAACATTTTTGAGTAACGGGTCAACAGTGGCATCAAAGCCAGTTCCAGTGGCATACCAAAGACGTTGACATTTATACCCTTGACCATCATCACAGTCAACCTGCCACTGGTTATCCTGCCACCGTGCCTCAACCACCTGGCACTCTGGATAAAACCTCAGCTTACCTTGCCGCTCCAGGCGGCGTAACTGAAACATCATCTTTGGCGTCATTGATCCCCCATTTCGCGCCCCCTGAATCATCTCCCACCGCCTCTGCCAATCCGGTTCAGCCCAAAAGTCCTTGAGATACTTGGGTCCCAACCAACCCGGTTCAGCATCAAACCATTTTTCCTGGAGCCGACGCCGTGACATTAACATCACCTTCGCTCCCCGTGCTGCTGCACCCACGGCTAAATGTCCACTCGTCAACCCACCCCCAATAATTAACACCTGCTCACCGGCTATCTGCACGCTCCGTAAATCTACGCTTTGAGCATGGCATAATCGGTCAGTTGGATAAGCCGATGCAATTTTATCCACCCAATCCGGTACAATCCTCCTCCCCGCACCCGTAGCCAGAACCACCCGACGAGCGATGACTGACTGCCCATTGGACAACTCTAGGCGAAATCGAGGGCGTTTGAGAACCATGGTTGGCTCAATGCTACTCACATCAGCCCTAACCAGCTTATCCGGCAATCCCCACTGATGAATAACATCCTGACAAAACTCCTGAAATAGCTGCGTTCCAGGAAGATCATATGGTGGAAAAAATTCCGACTCCCGGTTTTCGGCAAAAGAGCGCAGTGCATAAGGGTTGGGGTGGGGATGGTGAACCGCAGGGGATCTCAGATGAGGGATTTCTAGGGCGGCAAATTGATGGAACCACCGATTCATCCATCTGCCACTAGCGTCAAACACCCAAAACCTATCCCCCATTTTCTTACGTTTTTGCAGCAGATGAGTGACTAGGGTGAGAGCCTGGGGACCTGCGCCAACAATGGCAATGTCAATGTTCGCGGGTAAGGATGCCGAATAATTTGTCATGAAAAATCAGATCCTGGATTTACAATAACGATAATCGTTCTTATGATAATAATTGTCACAATTGTGACACCGAGTAACCGATAGGTGATCGGGCAAGACCTTGAACTGAATAGGGTGTGAGGAATTACTATGGCAAAAATGTGGTGGAATAGTTTAATCGTTAACCCAGTGGTGTTGGGTAGTTGGGCAGTCTGTGCAGCCCCAAATGCTTTGGCACAAATTGAGGGATACACCCCCATCAGTCAGACGAATGCTCTTGAGCAAGTCACCAGTGTCTCTCAATTACGAGATGTCTCCCCTGGTGATTGGGCGTATGAAGGCATTGCCTGATTTTGGTTCAGAGGGGAGTTTGCTGGGGTTTGTTGTCGGACAACCGCCGAAGGTGACGGATAATGATGGCGGTTTTGAGGATGATGATACGTCTTGGCATCTGGAAGCTCAGTATCGTTATCAACTCACGGATAATATCGCGATTAATCCGGGGGTGTTTGTGATTCTTAACCCAGAACACGATGATAACAATGACACGATTTGGGTGGGGACGCTTCGCACTATCTTTGAATTCTAGAGACGT
>NZ_JBKHHI010000434.1:0-5381 GCF_046539235.1 Coleofasciculus sp. | reverse complement strand
GGTTGCCAATACCAAGTCAGCGTCTCCAGCAATAGCGCCGATTGACCAAATGCAATACTATACCCTGGATGAGTATCATTCACCTGATCACTCAACCCATAAACTTGAAAATGAATCGGCAAACCCAACCTCGCCCGAACCGTGGCGCGATCGCGATCGCAAATAAAACAGACAAACCCTCGACGACTCACCCTCTGACTGATTTGATTCATACCCCTACCATGAGGTTGCCAAATTTCTAAACCCTTGAGAACTTGCACCTTACCCGACTTGACGATTTCACCCAGTTCTCCCCCATAGTAAAAATGCCAGTTTTCCCGCACATCCCGATACCCAGTTAACTTAAAATAAGCCAAGGCTTTCTCAAATCGCTGGCTAGGGACATCTGCTTTTTTGGCACATCTCAGAAACCGTTCCTTGTCCCACCACTCAAAGGTAAAATTACTCAATAAACTAGGCAGATTATAAATTTTAAACCGTTCCGATTCCGGTTCATCCGGATTCGTGGCATCATATATGGCACAATTAAGCTGACTACTGCCGCGAAAACTCCGCGCCTCATCAATAACCTTTTGTTTCCCTTCTCGCTGACAGTGCTTGATTTGTCTAAATTTTTTCCTCACACTAACTCCTAACGCCTTTTGGATATCATTGCCAAATCCCGGTGCCGCTTCTGGATACAGTTGAGTCAGTCTGAGTAATTCTGAATAAACACAAGCCGATTGTATCCCACCCCAGCGTGACGGATAATGCTTAAACTCATTCACAAAGGCAAAATTAGCGCGAACTGTATTAAAAAACGTCAGCCGATCATAAGTTTCCCCATCCTGTAAGGGCGGCGATTCCACTGCAAACAGGCGTTCGACAATAAACTTAGGTAACAACGCATAAGCCTGATATGTCTCAAACCCTTTATGCCGCCCCAACCGTCCCAAACGCTGAATAAAGTTCCCCGCATCCGCCGCTTCAAAGACTAGGAAATTAATCCGAAAGTCTACCCCGACATCAATTGTAGACGTACCAATCAATAAATCTGCCTCAACAACTGATTTGGATTTCTCTGTCTCCCCCGTCAATCCCGTATTTTCTCGTACCTGAAACCCCAAGGGTTCAAATAGCTGCTTCAGTCTCGGTAGTAAGGTTTTCACGGCGGCGATGGAGTTGAGTATAATCGCCCCCTTACTGCCGGGATACTCCTGAAAAAACCTTAAAATTATTGATTCAGCATTCTCGACAATCCAATCATAACTTGACCGAAAATTAGGTTCTAAATCTTGAGGAAAACGTAACGCGATCGGTTGATTAATCGGTCGCCAGTTTTTATCATTGTCCTCAACTGAGAATCGATAAGCCCCCTGTGCCTCTGGATTAATCACCCGATACTTCAATCCCGCTTTCGATAAATAGTCCTGCAACAATTCATTAGGCGTCGCCGATAAAAACAAAAATTGCTTTCCCGGTACAGTATGCTTAATCAGCAGGATAGCATTGAGGATATTGGTAATCTGAGGCGAGGAGAAAATATGAAACTCATCGAAAACAAATAGTTTATAATTCTTATCAATATTGGCAAATAGCCGATTCGGGTTATCTCCCTTCCCAGCTTTATTGCGCCGCAGATAGCGGAAGTCATGGATATAGTGAAAAATATCAGGATTCGTCAGCAGAATTTCTGAATTATTGGAACGATTCAGCAATCCAGCTTGCTTAGAAGGCAGCTTGTTGGTTTCAATAAACTCCGCCAAAATCGCCGCATTCAAACGATAAATTTGCGGATCATACTCCGGCTGAAACTTACTTTTATAGCCTCGTACTTGTTTTTCCTGATCCCGTGCCAATTCATTTGTCGGGTAGGCGGCTAAAGTGTACGTGCGACTGGTCATCGCGGGGAGATAAGCGGCTAAACTTTTACCATCCCCCGTCACGGCAGTATTGAAAACCACATCAATGCTAGACTCTCTCAAGGCTGCAACGGTTTCTCCTTGATGCCAAGACAGTGAGGACAAATCTGGAGGTAAGATCATTCCTTCCGGCGGTTGTTCACACAAACGCGAGTATAGAGGCTGAAGCGCGATCGCATAGTTAGTCATGGCTGCATTGCCGCTGAATTGAAATATACTTAGATTAATTCCACTATGCCATGGTTTTCCTAGAAGTGCAAGTACAAAGTTAAAATGCCCAGAAAGAAAGAAACACTGACCCTATCGATTCCCCCTGGCACCAAAGCCCAGCTAGAAGAGATTGCCCGTCGCCTGAACATCTTCTGGGGCAAGAATCCCAGCCCATCGGGACTGATCAGTGCGATCGCGCAGCAAGAACTAGAAGTCGGAAAACCCTTCACCCTCAACCCTGAACAGGTCAACGCCTTACAACAAGCCACCGCCGCCTTAATCGATGCGGGTCACGTCGAAGCGGCTAAAACTATACTTACACTTTTACTCGACCGAGGCAATCTAGAACCTCCCCTACGCCAATCCTTACTCCAACAGATTGGCAAACCCCTTGAACCCTGGCGTATCGAGGTGGAAAATTATATTAATCAAGAACAACCCTTTCGGTTGCTTTATCGCAACTCCCAAGGGCAAGAGTTAGATTATACTGTCCGCTATGGGGAGATTTGCTTCTACGAAAAACGCTTTTACCTGCAAGTCTGGTGTGAAGAAACCGCAGATGTAGAGGAGGAGATGGCTGATTTACCAGAACTTTGGCACAATCGCTGCTTCCGATTAGACCGAATTCAGGCAATCCTACCCACCAGTGGCGGCTGGCGCGGTGAATTGGATTCTATTGAAGTGTACATACAGTTTTATGGCTGGTTGGTGAAAGCTTATCAGCCTAAACCTGACGATATAGAGGATAAAGTGATAGGAGAGGTGCGTCAGGTGGTGCGGCGCGTGGTGAATCCCTTCTGGTTTCTGCGGGAAATATCGCGATATTGGCAGGATTGTGTGATTATTTCGCCAGAGAGTATGCGTCAACGGATGCAGCAGAAAGTTAAGCGTCTTTGCCATTTGTATGATTTGTAGGGGTTTTGTTACCAAACATCGATGTCAACTTAAGCCATAACCCTTGCCCATTCTAATTTTTAGCCACCGGAGAAGGGCGGGTTTAATGTAGGGGCGGGTTTGACTACTATCATTCAGGGTTGCACCCAGATATAACTAAACCCGCCCCGACAAAGTTTTTGCCATAAGTTATAGTAACCGCCATGGCTGTTAGGACACATCATTTATGTTCCAGACGCGCCATGGCGCGTCTGGAACAATGGTGCCGAACGTCCTAATCGATGTGTCTATTGCTATATCTGCAAAACCCGCCCCGACTTTCGTCGGCTGTTCTTTCTTGGTTTATGCATATTTACCCAAATTAGTCAAGACAATCATGACAGGAATTTTGCACTAGAGGGGATGGCATAGTAGCGATTATCTACGGTGTGAGGGAAAGCCAAAGGAGAACGTGAAAACTGATACCCTGTTTTATAGCCTGTTTAAAGAATTTCCCAGTATCTTCTTTGAACTGATTAACCAGTCAACAGAACAAGCAGCAACCTATCAATTCACCTCCCGTGAAATCAAACAACTAGCATTTCGACTGGATGGTTTATTTTTCCCCAAGACGGAAAACTCCCAAAACCCCTTCTATGTCGTCGAAGTTCAGTTTCAACCGGATCAGGATTTATACTATCGTATATTTGCTGAACTCTTTCTGTACTTGAGACAAGATAAACCCTCTTGTCCTTGGCGGGTTGTTGTCATTTATCCAACTCGCCGGATCGAACGAGAACAACCGTTACAATTTCGGGAACTGTTTACCCGAGTGCAACGGATTTACTTGGATGAGTTAGGAGACGATGCATCGGATTCCCTGGGGGTTAATATTGTTAAGCTAGTGATTGAGAATCAACAGACAGCCCCTGAACGAGCAAAGACCCTAATCGAACAAGCCCAAGCCCAGATAACGGATCAGACGACACAACGGAACCTAATTAATTTAATTGAGACAATCATTGTTTACAAATTACCGCAAAAAAGCCGGGAGGAGATAGAAACCATGTTAGGGTTAAGTGAACTCAAACAAACCAAAGTTTATCAGGAAGCCAAACAAGAAGGCTTAGATGAAGGCAGACAAGAAGGTCAACTCAAAGCCAAGTTAGAAGCCATCCCTCGGATGATGCAGTTGGGTTTAAATTTGGAGATGATTGCTGAAGGGTTAGATTTGCCTCTGGAAGTTGTCCAACCCGCAGCACAGTCATTCTCTCAACAGAATGTTGCGGCTTTTATAGAACTCTTAAATCATCAACGAGAGCTTTTCTCGCCTCAAGACTTGGCTGACTTGGCTGAGTTAATCAAACCGTTACCCGATAAAATAGAAAATCTAGCCTACGCGATCGCACAATGGTGCAAGCAAGACGGACATTCAGCACAGCTTCAGGCTTGGCGTCATGTTCTGTCTGGCTTATTGGCGGCTACAGTCGAGCAATTGTTAGCCAGGAACCTCGCATCCCTTGATACTCCATCCCCTGCACTCAATAAAGCTATGCTACAACAGGCGATTGAATCAGGAGAGTCTTCTAACTGAGCGATCGCGCTATCTCCATGTTTCTTGATGTCCGAGTTTCAATCCCTGATCGGGATTATAGACCAGTAGGGTGGGCATTGCCCACCTGACTCGCTAAATCCCGCGTCGAAATGCCCGAATCGCTTCTCCTGCATCAGTCTCCGCCATCAAAATACACCGTCTTAGCCAGTCAATATCAAGTTCACTCAATCCAGGTAGCTGGCTGCGTTCAATGGGTTGATAGCCACCATCTCCAAGATGATAAAGCTTCAGTAATCCATCTTGCCAAAACCAAACCTCTGAAACGCCCAACGCTTGATAGCGTTCTAATTTACTGGTATCTCCACTGCTGAAAACGACTTCAATCGACAAATCGGGAATCGGCTTGACACTTCCGATACAAAAAGACTCGTCAGCTTGGGCGGAAACCATGCCGGGTTTTTCCTGAGTCATTGCCCCTGTAGGCTTAAAGAAGATTCCCTGTTCAACCAGAAACGTTGTAATTAAATAATTAATAATACGAGCAAATGTTTCATGATCCTGTCCCGGCATGAGAATCTCGATCATCCCTTTATAATAACAGAGGCGCACTCCAGAAGAACCATCAAAACCCGTTTGAATACACTTAAACTGTTCCCAGGTTCCCTGATGAACAATGCGTTGATCGGTTGTTTTGTCAAGTAGTGGGGACATGGTATTCGGTTTTGGTTATCGCTGATAGAAATTATCGAGGATTTCGTCAATTGTCGGCAATTGTAGGGGCTTGGTTACCAAGCCCTTACTTACGTTCAGTTTTTTTGTTTCAATCCCTGATAGGGATTATA
>NZ_JBKHHI010000433.1:0-5418 GCF_046539235.1 Coleofasciculus sp. | reverse complement strand
GCATTTTACTTCCATCCGGTTGTGGAAGGGTTGGCGTAACCTTGTAGAGACGTTGCATGCAACGTCTCTACAGGTTCAATTCGACTTCAGTTGATAATCACAGGTTGGGGGCATATTACAAAAGAAGACACTATAGCCAGGAATTTCCAGCGTATCACCCTGACGATGGGTGATAAAGCCTAATCCTTCGGTTTCCTTACACCCCCGATATGCCGACAAGTCATAACGGGCAGATTCGTTACTCAAATTGAAAATACACAGGATTCGCTGTTCTGCATATTCCCGGATAAAGGCAAAAATCGGTTCCTCCGTATCCAGAATTTCCAAGTTACCGGCTTCTACGGCAGGTTGTTTTTTGCGCCAGTGGAGTAAACGACGCCAGGTGTTTAGCAAGGAGTTGGGATCTCTATTTTGTAGATTCACTGCCCGTTGATAATGGGAATCGGGAATAGGTAGCCAGGGTTTTTCCGCCGTGGTAAATCCAGCATGGGGGGCATCCGCTTGCCAAGGCATCGGTGTGCGCGAACCGTCTCGTCCTTTAATTGCTGGATAAAGGGCTTGACCAAAGGGGTCTTTAATATCTTCCACAGGAATATCTTCAGGGATTCTTGCCTCGGTTAAACCCAGTTCATCACCCTGATAGAGACAGATTGCACCAGGTAAAGAGAGGAGCAGTGCGGCGATCAGATGATAAAATTCTTCTGGATAAGGATTTCCCTGAGCATCCTTTCCAGTCCACCGCGATCGCAAGCGACCATAGTCATGATTACCGACAATCCAACAATCTCCACCTTGGGTAAAGTGACTTAGCACTTTTTCCATCATCTGGCGCATCAGTCTAGCGCTGATGGGTTCATCGACGAGAAGCCCACTATGATATGCCATGTGTAAGCGTTCATCACCTGCCGCAAACTCACTGGCAAGGGCAATCGAATCTTCACAGAAGGTTACTTCGCCTAAGGCAACCGTACCCGGATAATGATTCATCAAATCACGGATAGGCTTGAGGGCGTCTAAGGTTTCTCGACGGCAAAAGTTGTACTTAAACAGTTGCCTAACCACGGGATTATCAGGGGCGACACCATCAGGTAAGGATGCATCTTCTGGGCGAACGGGGTTATCCCGCAATTGGGCGTCGTGCATAAAAAAGTTAGGCGCATCGATGCGGAAACCATCAATTCCTAAATCCAACCAGAATTTTGCCCGTTCCAAAATTGCGTCAACCACATCTGGATTGTGCCAGTTCAGGTCAGGTTGGCTTTCTAAGAAATTGTACATATAAAATTGTTTACGTTCAGGTCCCCATTGCCAAGCACTGTGACCCATAAATGCTGATAACCAGTTGTTGGGGGGTGAACCATCGGGCTTAGGGTCTGCCCAAATATACCAGTCTGCCTTAGAATTATTCCGATTTTGCCGACTTTCGAGAAACCAGGGATGCTTATCAGAGGTATGACTCCAAACTTGATCTAGCAGAACTTTCAATCCCATGGAATGAGCCACTGCCAGCAATCGTTTAAAATCCTCTAGAGAGCCAAAAAGCGGGTCGATATCCCGCATATTGGTAATGTCATAGCCAAAATCCTCCATCGGGGATTCATAAATCGGACACAGCCAGATGGCATCGACACCGAGAGAGGCAATGTAATCGAGTTGTTCAATAATCCCATTCAAGTCACCTACACCATTGCCGTCACTGTCTTTAAAACTCTGCGGGGAAATCTGATAAATAACCGCATTCTGCCACCATTCACCTTGGTGTGTTACATTACGCGCATCTTCCCATGTCCATGCCCGACGATTAAGTACAGGAGTTTGCCACCAAGCTTCTCTGTTTGTTGAGGTACTTTTGTGGGGTTTTGACATATCCATAAGTTGCATAATTGAATCCTTTGTTAATGATGAGTAAATAAGGACGAATGAAATTGGCTTAAATTCATTGACTTCAACCTCAATAGTTGCCCTTATTTTTATTTAGGTTGGGATTCTATTAAAGGGGATGAACCTCAGCCGCCTGTCGATCTTGCACTCACAGTCAGCATCTATGCGAGATTCTTTCCTGAGTATTAACCAACCCTAATATTGGTGCATGAACTTCACTCAGCTTAGAGCGCTTCAGAATACTAAGGTGAGTGGATCATGGACGAATAACTAGATTGTATACTTATGGAACTTAGACTTACCTCTCTCCAAGGGATTAACACTGACTCACCCCCATATCGTTCAGGAGATGGAAATTAATCTCGGCAATTTTGTAAATAAATGTAAACAAAAAACCTCCTCGCTTCAACGCTGGAGATTGAGCCAAACCTTTAAATAGTTTGATTTAATTTTTTATACCTTATTTTAAGGTACTCTTGTCCTATGGGAGTGGGCAATTAAGAAAAAGACGTATTACACCGATCAAAATTCTTCCCTGGCTTCCAGACGTTCCACGCCTAGGAGTCTCTACTTTCCATGCTTTCAGCTTAAGTTGAAACCTGTGAAGAGGAAGCCATCAATACCAAAGATTAGGGATAACAAAGCCCAACCCCAAGAATAATCCACTCCAAAAATGCAGCTTAACGGCGATAAATTTACAATTACTGACTTTTGCGGATTGATCATGATAGCAGCCAACATGCTGCACTAACTCAACAGCAAAAGGTAAACTCAGAACGATTAATCCTGTCCAAATTGGAAACATCCCCAACCCGATAAACAAACCAGTTAGGGCAACAATGCTGCCACTTAACCAAGGGAGTAGTTTAGCACCACGTTGAGTTCCCAAGACAACAATCGGCGATCGCTTGCCGGCGGCTATATCATCTTCAACTTGGTGAAAATGGGAGCAAAATAAAATAATCGAGGTACTAATACCGATAATGATTGAAGCTGCTAACCCCATTGATGAGAAGGTTTGGGCTTGGGAGTAGTAAGCCGCCGCCACCGCCATCGGACCAAAGGTAAAAAAGCAAATAACCTCACCTAAGCCTTGGTAACCTAGGCGAAAGGGAGGACCTTGGTAACTATACCCTAAAGCGCAGCAAAGCAAGACAATGGCAATCACCGTCCAATCCCGTTGCCACCACGCGATCGCGACGATTCCCAGGATACCTGCGGCTAAAAATAGATTACTCAACCCGAAAATCAGGGATTTATTTCCGGTTAAATTCACCAGTGAATGGGGTTTATTTTGATCAATCCCTGTCTCTGAATCAAATACATCATTACTAAGGTTCAGCCAAGCAATAATTAAAATAGCTGACAGTAAAAATGTGCCAAATATGTCCCAGTGAATCAGATGAGTTTCCCGGTAGGCTACAGCCGTGCCAATCCAGATGGGAATGATAGCCACGCTATACATCGGCGGTTTAAGCGCTGCTAACCATAACTTATTTTGGGAATGAGCAATGAACTTTGTGGTCATGAGAGCAAGTTAGACATCCAGTAGACTAGCGCTGATCCAATTCGCTGTTCAATTCTTGTTTCCCCGTTTTGGGTTGAACAATCAGATCAAAAAGGTAATCTATTTTACAACGGATGACTAATAACTGATTACTTTTTCTCTAGATGAGTGAACGTGACGCTGGGTCTTCACCACCATGGGACAAGCCTTAGAGGGAACGATGGTAATCCCTCGTCGCCACGGTTGCACAGACGTGTTGGGATCATTGAGTTGTTTAAGCCTGTCATAGCGATCGCCCGAATTAAGACCAAACACCACCCGTAAGATGACTGGGAGGGAAATTTCTAACATGTAGTCCCGAATGGGAAGGGATGATCCGGGCTGCCAATCCGCGATCGCGTCGGTTGTAATATCACTTATATGGCGGGGGGTTCAGTCAACCCGATTAACTCCCTTATGGCTGACTGTGCAAAATATGCAATGGTAGATAGAAAGGCAGACGTTGAGTCGTGTAGCCGACATCTGGGGACACTGTCTTGCCTGGATCACCCAAAATCTGCAATCCTCTTGTACATGGCGTATTTATCATCTCATACTGATCGCTTGCCAGACCACAAGGAGCTATACCAGTTCCTTGTCGCTTGTCAGCAGGCATCTCTTGAGAAAGGCTGCACTCAAATTGCCAGTATTTCTGTGCCAATTCCCAGGGTTGATCCACTGGCGGTACTCCAGATTCTTGGTGGAACTCAGTCATTCCAGTTTTACTTAGAAAAAAGAAAGGAAAATGAAGCCATTCTGGCTATTGATGCGACTATCTATGCTGAACTTGAAGGAATCAATCGATTCCAACACGCTAAAACTATCATTCATAATTATCTAAAAGACACTTGGATTTGGGTTCAACGAAATCAAACTATCCCTTTTTCGGGACCTCACTTTTTTTGCTTTTTTACATTTTTTGCTTTAAATCAACCGTCCCCATTTCGAGCTGCTACCATTTTTCTTCCTCGGTGGCAAGTGGCGTTTCGGGGGAATAGCGGTACAATAGTGGCGAATGTTCAAGTTGATCCTCACGTCAACATTAAAAGACTATTGCAAGACCTATATAATCAAATTGCTGAAATTAAATTTTCAGAGCATAAACCCAGTTCGCTGACTCGGATTAGTTATTCTCCATTTATCCCGCCCAAATCCATAAATACTGAAGCCTTTAAGTCAGCGGTTGTCGCTGCATTAAACTTTATCCATACCAATGAATTTAGTAAAATTGTTCTGGCTAATGCCATTGATATTTTTTCCCACCAGCCCTTTAACCTCGTCCACTCCCTGGATAATCTGCGCCAACGCCATCCGGATTGCTATATCTTTTGTGCCAGCAATGGTAAAGGACAGAACTTTCTCGGTGCGAGTCCTGAACGGTTAATTAGTATTCGTGACCATCTGTTGGTAACGGATGCCTTAGCTGGATCAGCGCCGCGTGGAAGGACAGCCACTGAAGATGCTGAGTTTGGCGATCGCTTGCTTGGTTCTGAAAAAGAGCAGCGCGAACACCAATTTGTCCTAGATTTTATCACTCAACGCCTATCTGAGTTGGGACTCATCCCCCAATACTTACCTGCGCCCCAACTGCTGAAACTCTCCAACATCCAGCATCTGTGGACACCAATCCAAGCACAACTGTTTACCAATGTCCATCCCCTAGACATTGTTGCCCAGCTTCATCCTACCCCTGCTGTAGCTGGTGTTCCTACCCAGATTGCTCAAGAACAGATCCGCCGCTACGAAACCTTTGACCGTTCCCTCTATGCAGCCCCGTTAGGTTGGATCGATTATCAAGGCAATTGTGAGTTCATTGTCGGTATTCGTTCAGCATTAATCGACAGCAATCCACTTTCTACAACTCATGACAACACCTACCGCGCTAGACTCTACGCCGGGGCGGGAATTGTCGCAGGTTCTGATCCCGACAAAGAACTGGCAGAAATTCAACTCAAGCTTCAGGCATTACTCAAAGCCTTGCTTTAGTCATT
>NZ_JBKHHI010000432.1:0-5446 GCF_046539235.1 Coleofasciculus sp. | reverse complement strand
ACTCTCCCACTCTCCCACTCAAAACTTACCTTCGTTACGCCACATACCGTGAAAAGAAAGATGGTCATTCCTTCCCAGCACAGTTTTATGGGCGCAAGCCTTGCGCCCCTACAAAATTCATCCAATTAGGTGTGCCACTATAATGGCACAACCTCAATCATTCTAAAAAGCCTTCTTGGATCAGAAACTCTCTAGCCACCTCAGCCGGTTCGCGCTTTTTGCCACTCACTTCATAATTCAGTCGTCGCATCGTTTCATTGGTTAACTTGGGCGCTAGCTGATTCAGCGCGTCTCGAATTCCTGGATGCTTGTCCAATGTTTCTTGACGCACCACTGGTGCAACTTGATAGGGCGGAAAAAAGTTTTGATTATCCTCTAATACAACCAAATTAAACGCGCTGATTTCACCATCAGTACCAAATGCCACAGCGACATCGGCTTGACCTTCGCTTAAGGCTTGATATCTTAATCCTGGATCAGCCGGAATAAATTTTTCAAGCTGAAAGTCCCCATAAACTTGTTTTAACCCCGGTAATCCATCCTCACGCACCTCAAATTCTGGTGGACCAATCAGAGTTAATTGACTTGCCTGATCAACCATATCGGAAATTGTTTTAATATTATATTCTTTCGCCCCCTCTGGCGTCATGACCAAAGCTTGCGTGTTATTCATCGGTGCAGGTTCTAGCCAAACCAAATTATATTTCTCCTGATAACTATCCGCCACGGTTTGATAAACCTGCTGCGAATCACTACTGACAGGACGATTTAACACAGTTAACAAAGCCGTCCCCGTATACTCTGGATATAAATCAATTTGACCACTTTCCAAACCCGCTTGCGCCACGGGTGTTCCACCTAAGTTTAGCTTCCGTTCGACATCAAACCCTTGGTTTTCCAGTACCAACGCATACATTTCCCCTAAAATAAATTGCTCAGTAAAATCTTTCGATCCGACCTTAATTGCACTCCCACCCCCCTGACAAGCGATCGCGAACAGCATCGTCAACACAGCCAGTCCAATCAGCGTAACAGTTCGACGCATTCGCGGCATAAATCTACCAAGTCTCAACATTCTTGTATAGTACCAAGAAACAGATCAGTTTCCGACTAAGTGGCTGCTGATCCAAAACTGAGAGTGACACACCTCATCACTACTTTGTAAAGTAAACATTAAGAAAATACCAATATTTTTTTTGTGGATTACGGCGGATATTCCAGGGAATAGTTCTTTCGACTCAATGACTGACTATCTAACCCACCTGGCACTATCTCAAGGTTTTATGCTTAAATAGTTTTTTCATAAACCAATCCTTTGTCAGGAATAACAAGTTAATTCCATTCTTTTTAATTCGTCCTGTGTACATCTAGACCAAGTCTAGTCCTAATGACCAATGACCGGGAAAGCTATACTGAATTTATAGTCATGCCGAACGCGATCGCGAATACTATGATTTCTCATAAAAATTGGATGCTAGCTTGTTTAAGCTCATGGATAAGTCTAATTGGATTAGCAATTTCACAGCCAGCTCAAGCCGAGTCTTGGCTTGTCACAAATTTTAATAATGAAACTGAAATTAAAGATTTGGTAAAGTGTGGCTATACCAAGGAACAAATTACGCTGAAGACTCCTGGCGATAGAATATTGAATCAATTAGACATTACACCAGGAAATAGGATTGAAGACTATGCCGCAACTCGTTGCCAAGGATACCGCCCGCCGATTCCGTTAATGGCATTAATCCCTCAATCTACATTTGGCAGAACTCTCGATGAATATCCAACATTATATTTTTATATTCCGGACGTAAGTTTAAAAAATGTTAAAGCTGAGTTTAGTTTCTACGATCAAAACTTAAAAACTATAATTTATGAAAAAGAAATAACACTACAAGCGAGTGATAGCATTGTTGCTGTTGATCTAGCCAATGCTCCAGATTTACCCCCCTTAGAGGTGGGCAGACCCTATTTCTGGTATTTCAGTATCATTTTTGATCAGTATGACCGCAGTGACAGCACTTATGTCGCGGGGTGGATACACAGAGTTACGCCAAATTCCCGAATTAATCAGGAATTAAACAGAGCTACACCTGAGGCGAAGCCTGCTATATATGCCAATCATGGGATTTGGTATGAAACTCTCGAAAGTCTAGCCCAGTTGCGTTGTTCCGATCCGGAGGATTCTACTCTAGCATCAAATTGGCAATCTGTATTGCAGCAAGTTGGATTATCCGACATTGCTAGAAAACCTTTGGCGCAATGTCAGTCAGACTTAATAGCCGAGCAGTTCTCGGAATCGACGGAGTAACCTGAGTATAGGGGATCACAAGGAACCCATCCAGTTTAGCGCTAAGCTAATCTGGGATCATGCTTGCCAGATTAATTACAACCAATACTATGGCGTGGGTATTTTCAGGAAAATTAAGGGTTGAGCGGATAACGGTTGCGATCGCCGATTTGCCGCCGTCGTTACAAGGAACCAAATTGGTACAGCTTACCGATTTACATTATGATGGTATTCGCCTGTCGGAAGCAATGCTGGCGGAAGCGATTGAAGTCAGTAATCAGGCTGAACCGGATTTAGTACTGTTAACCGGAGACTACATCACCTACGAGCCAGAACCGATTTATCAACTGGTACGGCGATTAAAATACCTGGAAAGTCGTGCTGGAGTCTATGCGGTACTGGGAAATCACGATATTTATCATCACCAAGCCAAAACCACAGTCACTGAGGCGCTAACCCAGATTGGCGTGGGTGTTTTATGGAATGAAATTGTCTATCCGTTAGGGAAGGAATTAGCCTTGGTGGGATTGGCTGATTTTTGGTCGCGTGAGTTCAATCCCGCCCCGGTGATGAACCAAATCGATCCTCAAATACCCCGTATCGTCTTATCTCATAACCCAGACACGGCTGAACCTTTGCAGGAATGGCGCATTGATTTACAACTATCGGGTCATACCCATGGGGGTCAAGTGGTAATTCCCGGATTTGGACCGATTGCCTTATTACTACCTATTCTCCGGCAAAATCTGCCTCGACCCCTGCACAAATGGATTCCCTTCCTGAGAGAATGTTATCGAGTGGTCGATCATTGGGAATGGGGTCAAGGAATGCATCAAATTGGTGCAAATCGTATGTATGTGAATCGGGGTTTAGGAACTTACGCACCTGGACGCTTATTTTGTCCGCCAGAAGTTACCATTATTACGTTGGCGAGGGCAAAGGGAACAGGAAACAGGGAACAGGGAATCAGCAAACCAGTATCAATAGAAACAGGTAACTAATATGTTGGGGTTCATCCGCTCAGATTTGGCTAAATTTACGGCTTACACTCCTAATCCAGGGGGAGATTCGGGTAAAGCAATCAAATCCGTTGATCGCGTGGATGCAAATGAAAGTCCTGATGATTTGCCCGTTGAGTTAAAAGAAAAGCTGACATGGACATATCAACAGGAGATTGAGACGAACCGCTATCCCGATGGTTCTCATCAAGCCCTCAAAGACGCGATCGCGAATTATGTGACTGAATCGGCTGATCTAGAAACAGCCGTAACCTCTAGCCAAATCTCAGTCGGTAATGGTTCAGATGAACTGATTCGTTCTCTATTAATTGCCACCTGTTTACGGGGAGAAGGTTCAATTCTCGTCGCCAATCCCACATTCTCCATGTACGGGATTCTGGCGCAAACCTTGGGTATTCCGGTGGTGACTGTTGAGCGTTGTCAGGATAACTTTGAGATTAATCTAGACGAAGCCCAACGCGCGATCGCCCAATCTGAACATCCCCCTATCCGTGTAGTTTTCGTTATTCACCCCAACTCCCCCACAGGGAATTCACTCACACCTGCTGAACTCAAATGGTTGCGAAGTTTACCTGATCATATTTTGGTGGTGATTGATGAGGCATACTTTGAATTTAGCCAAACCTCTGTCGTTAAAGAATTATCCCAACATCCCAACTGGGCAATTCTGCGAACTTTTTCCAAAGCCTTTCGCTTAGCCGCCCATCGGGTAGGGTACTGTATCGCCCACCCAGAATTAATTGCCGCATTAGAAAAAATGCGCTTACCTTATAATTTACCCAGCTTTTCCCAAGCCGCCGCTCTTGTCGCCCTGACTCACCGAGATCAACTCTTAGCCGCGATTCCCCAAATTATTGCCGAACGCAATAAATTATTAGCAGCATTATCAGAGCATCCCGGCTTACAGGTTTGGTCAAGTGCTGCTAATTTTATTTATATTCGCCCTCGCCAACTGGAACAAAATACCTTAAGCCAGATTGTCCAACAGATGAAAGCCCAAGGTACAGTAATTCGGAATACAGGTGGCGGATTACGAATTACTGTGGGTTCTCCAGAGGAGAATCAGCGCACCTTACAGCGACTGTACCAAACGTTTGAGAAGGATTCGCATTGCGGTTATTCTTGACAATCCGCGCTAAAGTTATTAACAAGTAAACTTCAATGCCGTCAGGTAACATCCTCACTGCCACAGATGCCCTAAATCGGCTCATCAATGGAATCGATAAAACCACTCTCGAAACCGAACTTATCGCTTCAGGTTGGACATCCACCCCAGCCAAAGGTGGATCGAAAAGCGGTCAAGGTACGATCTGGACAAGCGTAGACGCTCAATGCAGCGTCAGAATCATGACTCAACGCGATGGTTTATCCTACGTTCGCGTTTACAATGGTCCTGGAGGTGGCGCACCCGGAGAACAACCCCTAAACTCATCAGGAAAACCTGGAAGTCGGCGAGACAGCCACTTTATCTTACTCCCCTAACCCAACTCATTCGCCAGACTATGAACTTTGAAGAAATTTGGCAACAATACGACTTTACCGAAGCAGAATTGCTTTCAATGGAGTGGCAATTTCCCTATGACTATATCCTCAACCTCAACTACTACTGGGAACTCAACTCAACCAACACTTATCCTGAAATCGCTAACACTGACCAACCCCTAAAACTGATCTTGAAATCTTGCATTCGCCTTAACGTACAACTGTACCCAAATCCCAATGAATTAGAACAATTTCCAGCCAACCTTGGCACAATTATTGGCTGGGGAAAAGTCACTCCTTCACCTTGGTTAGAACAACTATCTCTTTCCCCTAGCGACTGGCTGCATCTATTTTTTGACATTGGTGGAAATAACAAACTTGAAGCCCTTTGCCATTCACTAGCTATCGAACAGTTAGCACAACAACCTTTAGCACTAACTTCATAAGTCACCAGGGATGGAAGTTATTCGACACCAAGATGCGATCGCCTGAAACACCGTAGGGGCGCACAGACGTGCATTGGTGTCAACTTAAGGCTGAAACCCTTACTTAATTAGAGATCCCCCCTAGCCCCCCTTTTAGATCCCCCTCCCGTCCCCCTTTTAGATCCCCCTCCCGTCCCCCTTAAAAAGGGGGAAGCCAGAGGATGCTTCGCTTT
>NZ_JBKHHI010000431.1:0-5463 GCF_046539235.1 Coleofasciculus sp. | reverse complement strand
TTAATTGAGTTGCTGAACTAAATGCTGATACATTTATTAAAACGTTTTGACAATTTCATAATTGGTTAAAGTATTTTTCAAAGTTTTTCCATCAATAGCAATCCAATCCGTCCCCTCTTTTTTCCAATAATGTTGCTCGACAAAATTTTCAAATATGGCTTTTATCTCTAGGGTTTCAATGCCGATCATCACTCTTCTTATTGTACTATAAGATGGTAATTTTTCTGGACATATTCCTAGCCATTGTATTAGGGTTTCTTTTTGGTCATGGCTAAATCTTGCGATCTGCTTATAATTGACATTCCCCGTCATCAGACCCAAAAAAATAATAGATAAAACTACCCATAATTCGTGCCGTTTGCCTCGCTTGTTGCGAAAATCCTTGACTTTTTTGAATTCTTCAATTATGCTAGTAAGCATGATTTTTTTGAAATTGAAAAAAGTGAGCTTTTCTTAATTTTACCGGGAAAAGTTCACTTTTCTTTTAAAGATTCCCCCGGACTTTGAAAACCCCCTGCTTTTTAAGCTATGCATTAGTCACATCTTTCTTAACAATCCACAAGTCTTATGGTGTCTGGGTTGGGGAGCAATGCTTAATATAGCTTAAAAAATAAATATGGCTGTATCCAACCATCGGGCTTGGGGCGTTGTTTTTTGTGCAAAGGGTTCAGAGTGATCGGGAGATTCTGGTAGAAGTTTGTCACTCACCACACTCAATCTTGGTATCGTAGAGCTGCTTGCTGCTTTGATCATACTGTTTTTCCAGTCAGAGTGCGATCGCGTGCCAGAGTGTGATCGCACCCAAACAGTTCCCACTCACGTACTAGCTCGCTAGTCCATTAATACAAAGTCTTAAGTTGACACCAATGCACGTCGGTGCGCCCCTACAATGCTAATCCACCAAATAAGCTGTGTCACGCCACTAAGAATACTGTTCGCGTCTCCGAGATTAACTTACCAAGCCGCACGGCGATGCAGTTTCAATTTTTCGGCTGGGGGAACTTCCGTTTAATCAACGCAAGCAAGGCTAAAGCCATAACTACCAACGAACGGGTGTTACGGCGATCGCACTGCTTGAGCAACCTGAATTTAGCATCATTTCTTCTATGCAATCTAAACAACTGAACAGCCCCATCCAGCCGGAAAAGATGTCAAAATTCCTCTAAAGTGAGATGCTTGCTGGTCAACGCCTCTCTAAGATAGAGAGTAAAGTGGAAAAGACTACCATGCCAGGATTGGTACAGAGGCGTCTTAAACCCAAGAGGTACCCTCGCTTACCAACAGCGTGACCGATAAGGAGGAAAGAATATGGCAGATGTCGAGCGCTCTCTAGTGGAAGAGCATTCTCTGGATCGGGATTGTACCACGCTATCCCGCCACGTTCTGCAACAGCTTAAGAGTTTTAGTGCTGACGCCCAAGATCTCAGTGCCTTAATGAATCGTATTGCCTTAGCCGCCAAAATTATTTCCCGACGGTTGAGTCGCGCTGATTTGGTCGAAGGTGCATTGGGATTTACCGGGAACGTGAATGTGCAGGGCGAATCCGTCAAAAAGATGGATGCTTATGCTAATGATGTATTTATCTCGGTGTTTAAACAAAGTGGACTCGTTTGCCGCTTGGCATCCGAGGAAATGGAAAAACCCTACTACATTCCCGAAAACTGCCCGATTGGTCGGTATTCCCTGATCTATGATCCGATTGACGGCTCCTCGAATGTTGATATTAACTTGAATATCGGCTCAATTTTTGCAATTCGTCGGCAACAAGGCGACGATATCGACGGCGAAGCCACGGATCTGTTGCAAGATGGACACCAACAAATCGCCGCCGGCTACGTGATCTATGGACCGAGTACAATGCTGGTCTACTCTATTGGTACTGGGGTTCATGCTTTTACCCTTGATCCCAGCTTGGGTGAGTTTATTTTATCTCAGGAAAATATGCAAGTGCCAGAGCATGGACCGGTTTATAGTGTCAATGAAGGGAACTTCTGGCAATGGGATGAATCGATTCGCGACTATATTCGCTACGTCCATCGCCATGAAGGGTATACGGCTCGCTATAGTGGAGCTTTAGTGGGAGACTTCCATCGGATTTTGTGTCAAGGGGGCGTGTTTATTTATCCCGGTACAGTGAAAAAACCGGAAGGAAAGTTGCGTCTACTCTATGAAACTGCGCCCTTAGCCTTTTTAATCGAACAAGCTGGGGGTCGAGCTAGTACCGGTACCCAAAACCTGATGGATGTGGTGCCAGAAAAACTCCATACGCGCACACCGTTGATTATCGGAAGTAAAGAGGATGTGGCGTTAGTGGAGTCCTTTATTCAAGAACGAACAAGAGAATCAAAAGAAGCGATCGCGTCTCGTTCTTAGCCTAGTATCAATCGTAACGAAGAATTCAAGGTTCCTTAACCCAGGGACATGTCCTTGAATCCAGACCCCTAGTAATCTATACCCTAATTTAGGAGTTTAAGCATGACAGCAACAGCCAATAATCCTATCTTCCAAATCGAAAACGATTACGGTCAGAGTATCTGGATGGATAATCTTAGCCGTACTATTATCGAATCCGGTGAACTTAAGCAGTTAATTGAAAGTCGCGGCGTTCACGGGATTACCTCCAACCCGGCGATTTTTGAAAAAGCGATCGCGGGGAATGCAATTTACGATGCCGATATCGAAGCTGGGATTAAGGCAAAAAAATCGGTGCAGGAGATTTATGAATCCCTAATCTTTGAGGATATTCGCAACGCTTGTGATATTCTCAAACCGATTTATGATCAAACTGATGGACTTGATGGTTACGTCAGTATCGAAGTTCCTCCTACCATCGCCAAAGATACTGAAAGTACGATTAATGAAGCCCGTCGGTATTATCAAGCCATTGGTCGCGAGAATGTGATGATTAAAATTCCCGGAACTGCTGAAGGTTTACCGGCTTTTGAGCAAGTGATTAGTGAAGGGATTAACGTTAATGTTACCTTACTCTTCTCGGTACAAAGTTACATTGACACCGCTTGGGCGTATGTCCGAGGCTTAGAAAAACGGGCAGAGAAAGGAGAAGATATTAGCAAACTAGCCTCCGTTGCCAGTTTCTTCCTCAGCCGGATTGACAGTAAGATTGATGATCGCATTGACGAAAAACTCCAGGCTGGGGTTGACCGGATCGAGAAAAAGGCAAAGCTGGAAGAGGTTAAAGGCAAAGTCGCGATCGCGAATGCCAAAATCGCTTATCAGAAATTCAAAGAAATTATCCAAAGCGATCGCTGGAAAGCCTTATCTGCCAAAGGTGCAAATGTACAACGTCTCCTGTGGGCAAGTACCAGTACCAAAAATCCCGAATACAGCGATGTCATGTACGTGGATGAGTTGATTGGTCCGAATACCGTCAACACCCTACCACCGAATACTATCGAAGCCTGTGCCGATCACTGTTCTCCGGAAAATCGGATTGAAACTGATGTGGAAAAGGCGTATCAGTTAATGGAAAACCTCAAAGATCCCGATATCGCGATCGATCTAGATCAAGTCATGGATGAACTGCTTGATCAAGGCATTGACAAATTTGTCAAGCCCTTTGAGTCCTTAATGTCCTCCCTGGATAGCAAGGTCAAAGACTTGGCAACGGTATAGCGATACCCTAAGGCGTGAGGTATACCTGACTGTAGGGGCGCAATCATTGCGCCCTTACCGATGTAGCCCATTAAACGGGAAATTGCCGATGAGCCGTGTAAATCAATAAGCCATGGTATAAACTTGGTCGGGGCGGGTTGAGTCACATCCGGGTGAGGCAAAAAACGATAATCATCAAACCCGTCCCTATACAAAACCATGTTCCCTCAAATGTCGTAAAGGGTCAAAACCATGCCCTCTAGCGAAGCCAAGGATCAAAACTCAACACTCAAAACTCGAAATGGTGACATTTACAGAAAATCCCCTGCGCGTTGGTTTACAACAGGAACGGAGTCCAGAACCGCTAATTTTAGTGATTTTTGGCGCATCTGGAGACCTGACCCAACGCAAGCTAGTTCCCTCCCTGTATCAGCTTAAACGCCAACGACGGCTTCCCGCAGAAATAACAGTTGTTGGGGTAGCCCGTCGCGAATGGAGTCATGACTATTTTCGCGAACAGATGCGGGAAGGGATTGAGGAGTTTTCTGACGGAATTCACTCTGAAGAACTGTGGAATGATTTTGCTGAAGGGCTATTCTATTGTCCCGGCAATATCGATAAACCAGAAAGCTATCAGAAATTGAAAGCATTTTTGGCAGAACTGGATGGTAAACGGGGAACCCGGGGAAATCGGGTATTCTACCTCGCCGTGGCGCCCAAGTTTTTCCCGGAAGCCATCCGCCAACTGGGAACAGCCGGAATGCTGGACGATCCAATGAAGCATCGCCTGGTGATTGAAAAGCCCTTTGGTCGAGATTTAAGTTCAGCACAAATTCTCAACCGCGTCGTGCAGCAAGTGTGTCGTGAGGAACAGGTTTATCGCATTGATCACTACTTGGGCAAAGAAACCGTTCAGAACCTGCTAGTCTTCCGCTTTGCTAACGCGATCTTTGAACCCTTGTGGAATCGCCAATTTGTGGATCACGTTCAGATTACCGTAGCCGAAACCGTGGGCGTCGAAGATAGAGCGGGTTACTATGAAACATCGGGTGCGCTGCGGGATATGGTGCAGAACCATTTGATGCAACTCTTTTGCTTAACCGCAATGGAACCACCCAATTCCCTGGATGCGGATAGTATCCGGACTGAAAAAGTAAAAGTAGTTCAGGCAACACATTTAGCCGATATTAATAATTTAGAATGTTCAGCGGTTCGGGGTCAGTACAAGGCAGGCTGGATGAAAGGGGAGGCAGTACCAGGCTATCGAGAAGAAGAAGGCATTGATCCCAACTCGATCACACCCACTTACGTGGCGATGAAACTGATGATCGATAACTGGCGTTGGCAAGGGGTTCCCTTTTACCTGCGAACTGGGAAGCGGTTACCGAAGAAAGTCAGTGAGATTGCGATTCAGTTTCGCGATGTCCCCTTACTGATTTTCCAATCCGCCGCCCAACAAACCAGCCCCAACGTGCTAACCATGCGGATTCAACCCAATGAAGGCATTTCCCTGCGATTTGAGGCGAAAATGCCGGGTCCGCAGCTACGTACCCGCACAGTAGATATGGATTTTAGCTATGGCTCATCCTTTGGCATGGCGACATCCGATGCCTACAATCGATTGTTACTCGATTGTATGTTAGGAGATCAAACGCTATTTACCCGCGCCGATGAAGTGGAAGAAGCCTGGCGGGTGATCACCCCAGCCCTATCCGCTTGGGAAGCACCCACTGACCCCAGCACAATTCCCCAATACGAAGCCGGAACTTGGGAACCAAAAGAGGCGGAACACCTGATTAATCGGGATGGACGTCGTTGGCGTAGACCCTAGTTTGGGAGATGGGGAAGATG
>NZ_JBKHHI010000430.1:0-5473 GCF_046539235.1 Coleofasciculus sp. | reverse complement strand
CCCCTCTCCCCGGCGTGGGAGAGGGGCTGGGGGTGAGGGGTTGAGCTTAAGTTGACACGGATGCACGTCGGTGCGCCCCTACAATTCTAATCCACCAATTAAGGTGTGCCACGACACTACATACACAAGACTTCTTGCAGCAGCCCCTAGATAAATGTCACTGACTGGTATGCTGGTGGGTTTCGGCTTCGCTCAACCCACCCTACGTTTTTTTACCAAGGACATAAGACATAAGACATCATCGCATCCGATGCTGACAGCGTTTGAGGTAATATTGCGCCACCTTATCTCTTGGATGAATCTGCAAACATTTGCTAAACCGTTGAGCCGCGTCTGAGAGGCGATCGCGATAATATAACATTAGCCCTTCCTCGAATGCCGTTTTCGTTGCCATCTTTGCCTTTCGCATCTGGGGCGGATCAGCCTCAAAGACTTCATAGACAGTCACTTTTTTGGCTTTCCCTTTCACATTTACCTTATCCACGAGGCGCATCCCATAATCACCGGGATTCGACAACTTCAAGAATGTATGGTGCGAGATTAATAGCCGTACTTGATAAATTTTAGTTAATTCTTCCAGGCGGGCGGCTAAATTCACCGCATCACTAATCACCGTACTATCCATGCGGGAAAATCCGCCCACGGTTCCCAGCATTAATTCCCCGGTATTGATGCCTATACCAATCTCAATGGGTGCATAGTCATAATTAGCCCGATGTTCGTTATATAAAGCCAGCCGCTCAAACATGGCAATTCCCGCTTGCACAGCTTCATCCGCATTGCCACTAAACAGCGCCATAATTTCATCGCCAATATATTTATCAACAAAGCCATTATTCTCCCGAATCGCAGGTTCCATGCGACTTAAGAAAGCATTGATAAAATTAAAATTTTCCCGGGGATTCATCTGTTCCGACAGCGCCGTAAAGTTGCGAATATCGGCAAAGAGAACAGACATTTCCTGTTGAACGTGATCCCCCAGTTGCACATCTACAATACTTTTTTTATGTAAAAATTGCAGAAATTGACCCGGAACAAACCGTTCATAGGCTTGATTGAGTTGAAATAACTCACGAGTAAAAGCTTCCCGTTGTGCTTCCGCTTTTTTGCGATCGCGGATATCTTGAAAGGCAACCATCCCATAAGCCACCTTACCCTCTTCTTCATAGATGGGAGTTCCCCACACCTCAATCGGGATAATCTGATCCCCTCGGTGAATTTCCACATCATCAACCGTGGCACTTTTCCCCTGCAACGCCAGAAAAATAGGCATTTGCTGGGTGGGATAGAGTTGATCCGTTCCTGTGCGATAGGCTTGATACAACTCAGCTAATTCTTCAACGGTAACAGCATCCACAATACCTTTACCTAAAATCTGTTTAGCCGCTTCATTAGCATAGTAGGGTTTGCCCTGGGCATCGAGGATAAAAATCCCCACAGGTACAGCGTCTAAAAATTGCATCAATCTCCGCTCACTTTCCCGCACCGCTGCGTAAAGTTTGGCATTTTCTTTGGCAATTGTCGATAAACGCAAATGCGTTTTAATTCTGACCAAAAGTTTGTGTTTGGCAATCGGTTTCGTCAAATAATCATTCACGCCCACACTAAAACCTGCTACTAAGTCATTCACTTGCTCATTCGCCGTCAACAGCAACACAGGCAGTTCTGTCGGGGGATAGAATTCACGCAGTTTTTTACAAACATCATACCCAGTCATGCGCGGCATCATCGCATCAAGTAAAACCAGGTCGGGCTGAAAACTATTGTTAATGATGTCTAAAGCTTCCCTACCATTGGTGGCTTGGGCAACTTGATAATTTTCTAAAGATAAATAGTTGACGAGTATCTGACGATTCACTGTATCATCATCGACGATTAAAATTTTGAACGGGTTGATTAAGGGTTCGTCATCCTGGAGATTGGGGTGTTTTTTTATCGTTAAGGCGGGTTGAGCAAGTGTCAGCAAGAGGGGACAAGAATTACCTAAACTAGGAGGTTGACTTACAGAGGAATTGGCACTGTAAACTGTCTTAGGCATTGCCACAATTGACTCAATATGCTCTGGCTTAACGTCGGGAATTTGTCCGTCAAAAATTGGCAACGTAAACGTAAACTGAGAGCCGACGCCTAAGGTTGATTGCATTTCAATCGTTCCCCCATGTAACTCCACTAGCTTTTTCGTCAGGGCTAACCCTAACCCTGTACTACCATACTTACGCCCTAGGGAACTCTCCCCTGGTTCAAAGGATTCAAAAATGCTGTTTACTTGTGACTTGGGGATGCCAATTCCTGTGTCAGATACAGTAATGGCTAGCATTTGGAATGTTGACCCTTCACTGGGTGGGAGAACATGGTTTGTAGGGGCGGGTAATGGGACTTTGTTTTCGCTATTGATAGTAACGTTTGTACAAAACCCGCCCTGACTGGATGTTGACCCTTCACTTTGTTCTAGGACAGGGTTTTGATCCTCCACTTCGCTTATAGAGAACCAGTTTGGTAGAGGCGGGTTGAGAAAATTCGTACCCGCGGTTGACGATAAAGTTTGTTCCAAAACCACGCTGACTACTCCTTCGCTGCGCTCAAGGACATGGTTTTGAGTTAACTCATTCAACTCTCCCTTACCCCACTGCACTTGGGCACCTGTACCCTCTAACTTCTGCCTTGATATCACTAATTGAGCCGAAATTTTCACCGTTCCTTGATCCGTAAACTTAATCGCATTGTCCACTAAGTTTTGCAAAATCTGCTGCACCCGATTTTCATCAGCATAAGCGATAGGTAAATCCGGAGAAATGGCATTAATCAGTTGTAATTCTTTATCACCAATCAGCGGATAACTAAGTTGGAGAACCACTTCCGCTATTTCTCGCATACCCACAGGCTGTCGCTGGAGTTGAATGTCTTGGTGTCTAAGTTTGGCAAAATCGAGAATATCATTGACTAAGTTAGATAAACGTCGTCCCGTGGCGATAATTGTGCCTAAATTGATCCGGGTTTGTAAGGGTAACTCTCCGGTAGCACCATCGATTAAGGATTCAGCAATGCCGACAATGCCATGGAGAGGAGTACGGAGTTGGTGGGAGGTATTTGCTAGAAATTCATCTTTGAGCTTGTCTAGGCGCTGCCAAGCGGCATTTTGATGGTCTTTGAATTCCAGTTCTTGGGTAAAACGCATCCGTTCGGCTTCGGCTTTTTGGCGATCTGTGATATCGTTAAGAACGGCAATGGCACAAATAATTTCACCCTGTTCATTAAGGATAGGTTTGCTCCAGGTCTCAAGCGGAATAATCTGGTCGTCTTGGTGAATTTCAATATTATGTACAATAGATCGTTGTCCCTGTAAGGCTCGAACAATCGGTAATTCTTTGGTCGGATAAAATTGATCGGTTGCGGCGATATACCAGTGATGAACGGCACAAAAATTATCCGCGATCGCGTCTAGAATCAACGCCCCTCCCATAAACCGTTGTGCCTTATCGTTGGTATAATTAAATTGTCCCTGGGCATCAACCACCACGATACCAACGGGTACGGTTTCTAAGATTTGAGCTAACTGTTTCTCACTTCTCGCCAATGCCTCATTTAAGCGGTTCATCTGATGATTCTGGTCTTTGAGAGTGGCAAAGGATTGGTTTAATTGATCCGCCATTCGATTAAATGCGGCGCTAAGACTACCCAGTTCAGCGTTGCGATGAATCTCAATTTTTTGCTCCCATTCCCCATTAGCAATAGCATTGGCAGCTTGATTTAAGCGCTGGATGGGTTGAATAATCCAGTGGGCGGTACTCATACCAACTCCCGTGGCGATGATCAATGCAACCAGACAGAGTAGGATTGTCGATTGCGTATTATCATGAATGTGATCCAAGAAGTCAGCTTCAGGGAGAACCACGACAATTAACCAGTCTAATCCGTGGCTATCTTGTAAGGGCATGACTTGTAAAAATTGGCGCTGTCCTTGATACTTAAAATCCAGGTGCTGGGACTCTTGAATCGCCTTGAACTCGCTAAACTGTTGACTTAAATAGTTGGCGCTGGCTTGAATTAAGGGGTCACGACTTTGGCTAGCTTTTAACCGAGTAATTTGATTTTGGTTCTGTTGAAACGGGGGTTCCGGAGTGGATGTGGCGACTAATAATCCAGAACGTTCCATAATAAACAGGCGTCCTGATTTACCGATTTTTATCGTTTGCAGGAAATTGCTAATCGTGGAAAGACGTAGGGTTGTGTTTAAGACACCCTGAACCTGCTGGTGATTGCTGTCGTAAACGGGTTGAATGGCGCTGATTAGCAACGTGCGATCGCCTTCGCCAAAATGGGGGTAAATGTCACTCCAGGTGGGTTGACCCGCTTGCAAGGCGGCTTTATACCAGGGACGCAGTCGGGGGTCGTAGTTTGTGGTACTCTCGATTAGGGTGTTGCGATCGCCTTCACTGTGGGTGCTATAAGTATAGAAATCAAAATCTGTCGCGGGATTGGCTTGGATAATCACCAATTGATCCCGATTTCGCCGTCCAGCCGCAATCAGTCCTCGCTGTTCATTCGCCACACCAATATAACTCACAGAATCAAATCGTTGCACTTGTCGCCACAAATGTTGTTCCCAAGGTTGCAAGGTGTCTAGGGTCAAGCTTCCCAGATGAATCGCATCTTGATTGCTCTGATTAATCTGATGGGGAAGGGCTAAATATCGCTCCAACCGATCCTCAATATGAACCGTAATTTTATCTTGTAATTGAGTCGCCACCTCATTCACCGCCCGCTTTCCCTGGCGAAACGATAACCAGCCAATGACGCCTACCGTGGCAAAAATTTGCACCAGGAAAGGGACTACGAATACCGTTCGTAGAGGCACATTTGTTAAACCTTTGTCAATTAGGCGCTTGAGAGATCGCATTGACATGAGAGTCGCTTGGAGACCGCTAAAGTTAAGGAAATAAACCCTACAGATTTAAAGCAGAATTCAGTCCTTTTTTATGCTGTTCAACCCCAATTAGCGATGCACCCAATCTATTCAATCGATAAACGAGTTAAATAGGTTTAGGGGAAAACTTAAAAAAGATGTTTAAATGAGTATGGTTTGGCGAAAAGTCAGCACAGTATTCGCTCGATTTTCACGGTGAACGTTTCCCACCCAATCTCTTTCACCAGAAAGCATTACAGTTAAACCGTTTCGACTTTTGTCAAGAGACGTATTGCATCTGTACATGCCAGATAGCGGTACTAGACAGAACTGCCAAATTCAATCCTTTTGCCTCTCTAGCTCAAAGCCATTATTGTGTTATACTAGCGTATTACTTGTATTACAGCATTTTTATAATATGCTAATTCGCTCATAGCAGCAACTCTCTAACGGTAGAGTGTCGGCTCAACTCGATGAGAAGGGAAGCTAGGGGAGAGGGGGAAGCTGGGGGAGATGGGGGAGATGGGGGAGATGGGGGAGATGGGGGAGATGGGGGTGATGGTGTAGGGG
>NZ_JBKHHI010000429.1:0-5496 GCF_046539235.1 Coleofasciculus sp. | reverse complement strand
AGATGAGTGATGCTAAAAAAAGCTGTTGCATATAGCCGGGTAGGTCAAAAGGGAGTTCGTGTTGCATCGGGTGTTGCAGAGAATCCCTCAGAATTCGTCAGCATACGACGACAAGGTGAAATTACCCCACGCTTGCAGAATTTTGTAGATCGACTAGACGCTCAGGATGATTTTGGTACAGGATTGGCTGAGGTAGGCAAGCGCGAGGTTACAGCAACAGATCTGGCAGCACTTACAGCCTTAACAGGATACGAGTACGCAATTGTTATATTAACAGATAATAGAAGAGTTCTAATTAATATGGGTTCTTACAAAGGAGGAGAGCTACCACCTAACACCAAAATACTACTAATGCACTCACACCCTGATGATCATGGCACTGGAATGGCAAAATTCATCTCTGAGGATGATGTAAACGCTTTAGTGTACTTGAATCAACGTTACAGCTATATGGTCACAGTTGATGGAACAGTCTACCGTTTCACCAGGGATACACCTTCATGTAGTGTAGCAAGAATCGTCAGGGAACTTAGGTACAGTGGATGGGTCGAACCAGAAACTTAATCAAAAATGTCCACAAGGAAAAGAAGCTTGCGCCAAGCATAGCTATGGCGCAGGTACGTCACGAGGATGAAACCATGCCATTTTTTATTCAAAATGTAACAAAATGTGCTATCTGTAATCAGGTAATCGATAATCGTTATGATGCAGCACAACTCCCTTATATTCATCCAAAGGTCTCAAGCTCCCTGGCGCAGTTAGCGAGAAGGTTTGTACATCGGTCATGTTGGCGAAAATGGAAAGAAGCGAACTTATTTTCAACGGCAGCATTTAATCTAGCCAAACAGGTGAATTCTCACGACACCGCCCTCCAAATTGAGTTTGCCAGCGATAAATTAATTGTATTTTGGGTTGCCGCTATGAGTAGCTATCGCTTGCAAGATTTTAAGTTACTTGTGACGATAGATATTCCTGTATCAGAAGCATTCAGAATGGGGAATCATATTGTTTCGGCGTTTTTGGAAAAGGATTTTCCCAGTACGTTTTTAATTGGGGATTATATCTGGAAAGTCAGACGCGATGATTCGGGAAATGTTGAATTCACGATAAAGGAAGGAGGGCAAATTGCCGATAAATTTATCGTTGCCATAGACAGACGTAGTTGCTGGGTAAATGCGATGAAAGAAATCATAGCGCAAGGAACTCAGAAGGTAGGCGAAATTCCGACAGTGAGTACATCGGGTTACTAGGACATCGGTCAAGAAACCGTGTTTCTTTGGGTCAAAGGTTGAGATTGTGTTGTCATCCTCACGAGAAACCCGGTTTCTAGGAATACTTGACCGGGGAAGCGGGGGAAGCTGGGGGAGAAAAAATTTAATTAGAGCTTATCCGAGTAGTATTGAGGGGTACAATATGTCGTGTCCTTCCAGAGGGTGGTTCAAGTGAATCTAGCATGGAATATTGTCGGCTAGACTTGAAAAAGGCTATTATAACGACTTAAAAATAGTCTACGCTGAGGGGTGTAACCCCTTTTTTTATTACTTCGCTCTACCCGGTTTCTACCGATGCAGCGTTTCGTCAGGGCATTGAATATGACTACCACCTTAGCCTATAACTACCAATTTGGCGGATGCCTACCCGCCGATTCCCCCACTTATGTGTGGCGACAGGCAGATGTTGAACTCTACAACGGGTTAAGGGCAGGGGATTTCTGCTATGTCCTCAACTCCCGACAGATGGGGAAATCTAGCTTGCGGGTGCAAACCATGCGCCGCTTACAAGCGGAAGGATTTGCTTGTGCGGCGATTGACCTGACTAAGATTGGTTGCCAAAATCTCACCCCAGAGCAATGGTATGCTGGTTTAGTCCGTCGTTTGGTGATTAGTTTCAATCTGACCCAACAATTTAACTTGCGTCGATGGTGGCGCGATCGCGATTTACTTTCGCCCGTACAACGCTTCAGTGAGTTTATTGAACGTATCCTGCTTCCGGCGATTGGGCAACCGATTGTTATTTTTATTGATGAAATTGATACGGTTCTCAACTTAAACTTTCGCGTCGATGACTTTTTAGCCGTGATTCGCGCCTGTTATGATAGTCGTGCCGATAATCTTGCCTACCAACGCCTCACATTTGCCCTGTTGGGTGTGGCGACTCCCTCGGAGTTAATTCAAGATAAACATAGCACCCCGTTTAACATTGGTCGGGCAATTGAACTGACAGGCTTTCAATTAAATGAATGTTTACCCTTAGCCCAGGGATTAGCCGCCCACGTTAACTATTCTGCCGCCATTATCCAGGAAATATTAACCTGGACAGGGGGTAAACCCTTTCTCACCCAAAAGCTGTGTCAGATTGTCTTGCACCAAGCCGAACTCTGGTTACCCACGAAGATTCCCCAAGATAAATCCCAAATTAGCGTGTGGATTGAACAGTTGGTGCGATCGCACATTATTGACAACTGGGAAGCCAAGGATGAACCCGAACACCTGAAAACCATTCGCGATCGCCTTTGTCGCTGTACTACCCGCGATCGCCTATTACCTAACCGTGCCAGTACCCGTCAACTTTTAACACTCTACCAGCAAATTCTCGATCACGGAGAAATCCCCGCCGATAATAGTCTAGAACAACGAGAATTGCGCCTATCAGGATTAGTAGTGAAACAGCCAATCGGACAGAAGTACGCCCAGCCTGTTTTGAGAGTCTATAACCGCATCTACGCCTCTATCTTTAATCGGGATTGGGTAACCAACGCCCTGAATAATCTGCGCCCGTATCACTCGCCGATGATGGCTTGGTTTGCCAGTGGGTGTCAGGATACGTCTTATTTGTTGAACCGAAACCAATTACAACAAGCCTCAGTTTGGGTAAAAGGGAAACGCTTAAATCAAAAAGACTACCAGTTCCTGAATGCGAGTCGTCAGCAGGTTATCGCTAGTTCTTATCGAGGAAACCGCAATCCCCAGAAACAATTAGATACAACATCGACAAGAAAACCCTCTCCACAACCTACCCCTCCAGACTTCTTACCAACGTCTCAGACTCGTGCTTTAAGTGCCGACGAGCAGATATTATATGATCATTTGCTCTATTGGGTACGACGAGAATCTCCCCAGCAACTCATCGAACGATTTGATCAACTATTTATTACCGCAAAAAACTACGCCGAACCCGATATTATCGCCGCCTTCCACCGAATTATTCTCGCTAATCCCCGCCATCAAGACTTTACCCATATTCTCAATCGGTGCTGCCATATCTTGATTAACCGTTGGCAAATGCAAGGCAACCAAGATCATGCGATCGCGCAATTGGTGGCATTATTTGAAAAACCATTTAAACCGGGGACAATTAAGGCGACGTCGGGACTATCCAAGCGATTGCGACAACTCTGGCAAGTGTTTACTCAAAGTGAAGACTATCAAACCCTAAAACGCTTGGTCAAAGTTGTTGATCACACCGCAGATGTGGATCGCCAAGACTCCAATCCCGCCTTAGGACAATTGATTTGTCGATACCCTTATTTATACACCCACGCCTTACTAAGTTCAGATAGTTCCTACGAACATCAGCAAACCATCCGCCACATTCAAACTCAACGTCAGTGGCAATTAGAAATGAATCTCTCGCAATATGTCACCTATTTAATCCGGCGAGTGCGACTGGCGTCCAGTAAAACCTCCACCGCAGACACCACTCTGGTTCAACCTGTACCCAATCCGACTCTGTTAAGCGATCGCGAACTCTACTTCGCCCTGAAGCAGTTTATGGGTAAAGTTGAAGGATCTTACACTTACCGAGACTTAGCCCAACGTTTTCTCAAGCAAAGTAATCAAACGCGCTCTTATCGTGCTTTTAAAGCTGATTTATATGAATACTTAATAGCAGCAATTGAACCCACCTATGGTAAACATCAATTCAATCAGCGTTTAGCGCAACATCTCAAAAACACCTTGCCAGATAGCGATTCTAAGAAAATAAACGACTTTTTATTGCTGAGAACCTGTAGTCAATTACTGAGTTTCTTAGTCAGCAGTCCTCAGCATCCCAATCACTATGTCTTTATTGATTTAATTTCTAATATGGGATCGATTCGCACAACGGGATTATTGCTGAAAATTATTCTGCTGTGTGGCAAAGTTAAACCAGATTTAGAAAAGCGATTTTCAATTTTGTTCAATCACTACGAATGTCAAACAATTAATAATATTTTTTGGTTGGTTCAATCTCTCGAAAATCTTAATGTTGCCTTTTTTGTCAATTTTGGCAATATGGATCTGTCTCGAATTCAAAAATAATTGTTGATTGTTGATTGTTCATGGTTCATTGTTGATTGTTCATTGGTAATCCTCTCCCCCATCTCTAAGTTGCAAGTCAAACTCATAACGAGTATGATTTATAGGTAAACATATAAGAGCAGAGGTGTTACTTGGCACTATGGTAGAAGTTCGAGAAATTCCGCTACAGCAAATCCGCCGTCCCCTTCCCCGCGAAAACGACGCCGAAAAGGTACTAGAGTTGATGAAATCCATTCAGGAAGAGGGATTAAGAGAACCAATTGATGTACTCGAAGTTGATGGAGAGTATTACGGCTTCTCTGGGTGTCATCGCTTTGAGGCACATCAGCGCCTGGGTAAAGAAACGATTAAATGCCGGGTTCGCCGCGCCCCTCGCGCCGTATTGATGCGACATTTAGCCTGAGAAGCCTCATTTTTGTTAGGCGAAAACAGTTCATACTTTAGGATGATCTGTAAGCGATCGCTTATTATTTAAGATTGACAGTTAGTATGCCAAAAGCCGCCGTAGGGGCTTGGTCACCAAGCCCCTGTTAACGTTATTTTTGGAACAAACTAGGAGACCACTATGCAAACTGCTGATAAATCTGCGCCCGTCAATATTGGTATTTCAGAACAAGACCGCAAAGAGATTGCCGAAGGACTGTCTCGCCTACTAGCAGACACCTATACCCTTTATCTCAAGACACACTACTTCCACTGGAACGTAACCGGACCGATGTTCCACTCGCTGCATAATATGTTTGAGACGGAGTACACTGAATTAGCTGTCGCGGTGGATGATATTGCTGAACGGATTCGCACCATTGGCTATCCAGCGCCTGGTAGTTATAGCGAATTTGCCGAACTCTCTTCGATTCCAGAAACCCGTGGGGTTCCGGAAGCCTCAGAAATGGTACGTTTACTGGTAGAAGCAAATGAAGCCGTGGTGAGAACAGCGCGGGATGCATTTCCGGCGGCTGAACGGGCGAATGATGAGTCTTCCATTGACCTGTTAACCGAACGGATGCGGACTCATGAGAAAACCGCTTGGATGCTGCGGAGTATGCTGAACTAATCGGTCATTCTTAAAGAAGTTGTAGGTTGGGTTCTTGCGACAGGGTAGGCTTAGCCTTCTTGTCGAGTAATATCATGTCCGGTTGAATACCTATAATTACGGTTAGGGTGAGTAGGGGCTTGGTCACCAAGCCCCTACATT
>NZ_JBKHHI010000428.1:0-5525 GCF_046539235.1 Coleofasciculus sp. | reverse complement strand
AATCCTCTAGGGAAGTCGGCTTCCCATACTAGATGACCAGTTCAGGTCGCACGAGTGAGTCCGGACTAGGGAAGTATCCGAATGTCTGTGCCAAACTGAGACTCTGTGCGGTATTCAACGGTTTAACTTGCCGTTTGTCCGACAATCCCCACGCTCCACGTCAGTAGCGTGGGGATGTTGAAACGCTATGCACCTTATTAACCGCTCCCAATTATTGCATATAGCTTTCATTAAGCGTCAGATGATAATAAAATGACCAAGCGGTCATTGTCAAGAAAAATAACTGGAGGCAGCGCGGCGGAGCGGAAATACTTGAGCTGGGTAAGCTTGTATAAACGTAGCCTGCTACGTCTGGGAGCTTGTAGAGACGTAACAGGGTACGTCTGGGAGCTGGGAATACTTGATCAGCTCTCTAGCGAATAATATTCATTAAGCTGTGAAAACGTCTTTGATAGGGATGATCTATCAACCTCTATATTTATTCTCCCGATTTTTTGAAGGGAAACCCGTTGAACGTCATACCACAACGCGATAAATTGCAGTCTGGTGCGTGCCATCGGGATGCAAGTGGAGCAAGCGAAAACCCGGTTGCTTGTCCTTGGGCATAGCTTGAGGTAAATCTAACTGCAAACAAGTGGAAGGACTGCCGTAAAAATGAGTATTGCCCCGTTGTTGGTGAAACGTGGTGTGAATATGACCAAATACTACGGCTTGTACTTGGGAGGCGCGATCAATCAAGGCAAGGAGTTCATCGGCATTTTGAACTTGCATCTGATCGAGCCAATCAATGCCAAAGGGTAAGGGGTGATGGTGCAGAGCAATTAGGGTGGGACGTTCGATTTCGAGAATTTTTGCTAGACTTTGCAAGGAATGTTGAGATATTTCCCCTTCCCCAAAACGAGCAGTAGGTAAGGTTGAATTCAATAACACCAATTGCCAATCTCCCAAAGTTACGGCTGGCGGTGCATGGAAAAGGGGATGAACAAGAGCTTCTGCCATTACCGACGGGCAATCGTGGTTGCCGGAAAGCCAGTAGGTGGGAATTTGCAGAGGGCTAATCAGGTCAATTAATTGTTGATAGGCAGAGGGTGAACCCGTATCGGCAATGTCTCCTGTCAGCAAGAGATAATCTGGCTTGACTTGAGCGACACGCTGCATCACAGCTTTGAGTCTGTGCCAAGGACGACAGCCGCGCAGTTCAGCGTCAGGATAGCAGCAGAGGTGGGTATCAGTGAGTTGAGCGATGGTGATGGACATGGGCATCAATTTCGCTTTTCGGTGTGCAGCGTTGAGAATGGCGCTCAACTCCACCAGGATGAGGTGGGGATTGAGCTATCCAACGTTCCCAGTTTTAGGCATTTTTTTTAAAGAGGTGTCCCATTGCGCCGACATAGGCGTAGGGTATCCCAAACAAGCAAGCTGTGAATCGCTGTCAGGGAAATCGCCCAAATCGCATTCCCTTGGAAAATTCCCCATAAAATTGGCAGGGTAAAACTGTCGCATCCCCCCAGCACCAAACAAGCCAACCAAATCGTTAACTCGTAAACCCCAAAACCAATCACCAGAGCAATTCCTAACCACGCACCATAAGCAGTCAAGTCGTTTTGACTGAGCTTGAGCTTGAGAGAGGCTAGCAGAGTCACCAGAACGGCTCCCAAGCCTAGCACCAATCCCCAGGCAAAGGTGGAGAGCGTCCAGGGATACTGATGAATCGTGAATCCTAAGACTTGATTGGCTAACCACATACTCATAACCGTGACAAGAGCACGGCGACGGGGAAGCGTTGCTCCAGCGATCGCACCCAATCCTACCAAGGGAACGGTGCAAGTATACAGGACATTGCTAGCACTCCCCAGAGTCAAGAGTAGGAAAAACCATAATTGACGTTTAGCGATCGCTTCCCATCCCCACTGCCAATCTAGGACAGTAGGTTGTTTGAACGCCACACTCGATTCAACGTAACTCATTGTATGTTCTCCTGATAATAAGCGAGTTAAAACAGCGAACCATCAACCTTCCACCTTTACTCCTGGCGGATAAAGATGGTTTTTAATTAGTTGACCTTGCACCAAATGCTCCCGCACAATCCGACGAGCAACATCAGGATTGACGCGGGTATACCAGGTTCTATCTCCTGAATAAAACACCACAGGTCCCATCTTGCAAACCTCCAAACAACCGGACGACATCACATACACATCCATTCCGGCTTCTTTTACGGCTTGTTGCAGCGCCTCAATAATTGGCTGCCAGTTGCGCGATGGGTAACAGCGACTTGAGCGACATACTGCCAAATAAGGGCGCTTGAGTGGGTTGTTCTCAAACGGGATCGGGCGGATACCCAGGACGTAAATCTCGCGTAATTCCTGGTAAAGACTCAACTTGTCCAGTTGAGGTTTGCCTTCCGGTAACAAATCTTCATCTTCCCCAACAAAAGGATTGGGCAAAAACAGATTCATCATCTTTTCCCCTGCACCGTTCCAGAATTGTATACCCCAACTGCGAGCGTCTCCCTTTTCATTCAAACGACGATACAGGGATGCCCGATGAATTAACCGCTGCTGTCGCAGTTCTGGTGGCGTTTTTGCCAGAGGACCCCCCAAATGTTCTTCCAGGCAAAGATGCAGGTGCCATGCTTCAGTTACGACCGTGAGATAACCATCGTAGAGGACGCAGATTTTCGGAGGTTGGGTAAATTCCAGTTCCAGCACTCCCCCCTCCACCACATGACCAATTTGGGTGTCCTGCCAGCGCTCCTGAAACAGAGTGTACAACATCGGTCCGGTGACATTGATGGTACAGGGAAAGTCTTCGTACTCAATCTGTCCGCCCGTTGGTAGGGGTTCGGTAATGCAACGGTTAAGCGGTGTAACTCGCGTCGAAAATTCACCCATATCAATCTCCTAAAATGTGGCACTAATACCAAGACGAACGCTGCGTCCCACAGCAGGATAACCCGGATATTGCTCATATTGCTCGTCAAATAAATTATCCAGGTTGCCGTTGAATACCACAGTTCTGCCTAGGGGAATAAGGAGTTGTAGATCGACGGTGGTATATCCTGGTAGGGATTCAGTATTGGTGTTGTTGACAAAGTAATGACTGAGGTGGCGCAGAATTATACCCGTATAGAGTCCTCCGGGCGTTTCGTATGCCAGTCCAACATTGAGGCTGTCGGCATCCCGGAAGCTCAGTTGGTTGTCTTCGATATCGGGGTTGCGATCGCTGACAATCTGTGGGTCATTCAATGTATAGTTGGCAAAGGCATAAAGATTGGGGGCAAGCTCCACATTCAGAGCCGCTTCTAAGCCCAATGTTCTCACTTTACCGATGTTTTCGTAAGTGCTGGGAGAGCCAAACTTAAAATTAATCAGATCGGAAATGGTGTTACTAAAAAAGGTAAGCCGCAGTAACCCAATCTCACCCAATTCTTGGTCGATACCGATGTCAAAGCTATCTCCCCGTTCCGGTTTTAACTCAGGATTCCCCTCCACATTAAAAGCAGCTAATCCTTCGAGGTTGGAAATTTGCGGTGCCCGAAAACTTCTGGCATAGTTGGCTCGTAACGTCGTACTGTTTCCTAGAGCCAGTCGTGCGCCAACGCTTGGAGAGGTAAATGAGCCATTCACCAGGCTATTAAAATCTTGCCGCAGCCCCAAGTTGACGCTGAAACTGGGGGTGAACTTCGCCTCATAGCGGGTAAACAGTGCGCCTTGGGTGATGTCGCCATCGTAGTTGACCTCAGTCGTGTTAATACCGTAACTGAAGGTAGTATTGCGCGATCGCGTGTTGCGGTAATCGGCACCATAGGTGAGCGTTTGGTTATTCGCCACTTGCCAGTTGTGCTGCACTTGCAGCCCAATCGCCCGACGATTCACCTCATCTTGAGTCCCAAAGGTGTCTGGGTCGGGATTGTTGTAGTTATAGTTAAGGAAATCGGCATAGATGCGGCTGGTTAGCAGGGAATCGTCGCCACCCCCTAATTTGGATTGCCAAGTCAGATCTAACAACACTTCATCGGTATATTGCCGTGCTTTAGGGGTAAGGGTGTTAAATTCGCCAATACTATCTGGAATCGGCACCCCTCCAGCCACCCCAAAATCTTTGGTGAGGTAGAGGGCGCTGAAGCTGAGGGTGTTGCGATTATCCAGTTGCCCTTCTAGCTTCAAGTTGGCGTTATTGTACAAAACATCGGCATTGTCGCGATCATCCTCTAGGTTAATGCGATCAATCTCGAAGGGAAAATCATTCTCCGCCTCAGTGCGCGTGTAACCTAATGTCCAACCAATTCCGCCACTGCGCCCCCTGGTTTGAATTGCCTGCTCATTTAAGCCAAAGCTACCTGCTGCTGTCCGCAGGGTAACTTCGGGTTGATCTGATGGGACACGAGTGATAATGTTAATCACACCACCTAGTGCGTCTGAACCATAAAGGGTAGAGCCACCCCCCGGCAGTAACTCAATGCGTTCAATGTTATCGGTTGTGAATTCTGACAGGTCAAACCCACCAAAAAAACCCACATCATTAATCGGGCGACCATCGAGTAAAATTAAGACCTGTGCCGAATTGGAGCCACGGATAAACTGACTGCTCAAGGCACCCAACTCCCCCCCAGCCGTGCCATCACTCAGAATTCCTGGCAGGTATTTTAAAGCTTCCTGAACTGTCCTCGCTCCCTGGGCTTCAATCTGCTCCCGGTTAATCACATAGACTGGACGGGTGGAGTCTCTCACGGTGGCTTCTCGCCGAAATGGTGCATACACGGGCTGATTCAAAATTTCGTCTATGACGATAATTTCAATTTCTTCTGCCTCGATGTCGGCGTCGGGTGATGGCGTTTGGGCGATTGCACTTGGTGTAGAAGCGATCATCACTACCGTTATCAATCCAGTCAAACTCCCGCCCAACATCCCCATATTCTGGGGGGAAAACAAACAACTGTTATCCACTGAAACCTCGCAAAATGCCTGAAAAGGGTGTTTAGATGCGTTACTCACGACTACAATTCGTCACCTTATGACGCCTTGCCGTCGCAATAACAAAGAAATTATCCTAAGCAACAACGCAACTGTTGCCCAAAACAACTAATTGAAGAAGGCTGACGAGAGCGTTCTACTCTACGTCAAAACCAGCGAGTCAAAACCAGCGAGTCAAAACCAGCAACGCTAGAGATGTAGCGGCAAAATTATTCTCAGAGTTATTGAATGTGGAAAAAATGCATTTACCATCCTCTGTACCTCGCAGATAGAATTACAGTTCAACTAACATCGGCGGGCATCCTGACTCAGAGACATCAGTCTCATCACAGTTGCGGGACAGCGCCGGATTTACACCGAACTTTCCCCGTTACCTCTAACGGCTGCTCCCCGTTAGAACCGAGTTCCGATTTCAACTATATCACCATTCCAGTCATTAGCACTTGTCAGGCTTTGACTTTTTTTTTGCACAGGGATACTTGACAAGGAAACCCATTTAGCAATACATCTATTGAAAATAATTATCAGCTTGTACTCCCACGGTACGCC
>NZ_JBKHHI010000427.1:0-5573 GCF_046539235.1 Coleofasciculus sp. | reverse complement strand
CTTTAGACTTCCCTAGAAGTCGAATTAATGGAAACGATGTGAACGAGAGAGGGCGACCCGATCAAATTGAGTGGACAGGTGTTGTTACTTGATGCAAGCGGGTCGCCCCTACAGAGATTTCACCAGTTTTTGCCCAAATTAATCGACGAAATCTGCCCAACAAATACAGAAAAGAAACCGTAGGGGCGCACCGACGTGCGCCCTATTGCTGACGTGCGTCCAAAACGCTTGCAAGTCAAAAGCGATCGCACAACTTGGAGAAAAAGCGCGATCGCATGAAAAAATTGGCTCTCTATCTCCCGATTCGCCAATCGTTGCGTAACTTCAGTTTAAACGTAAACCCAACAACTCTCAACAGACAATCATCAAACTTTATCCCTGACCCAATAACTGCTCAATTGTCCAATCTTTAACCTCAGAATAGATATAGTATTTCGCCTGATCCCCGACAAATTGCTGACGCCACTCATCCTCTACAATCCCAAACCCATTCTCAAGAATTTGACTCATCACCGATTGAATGTGATTCGGTTGACAGGCGTCAGTGTCTTTGGGTGAACGAGAACGCCATAACTCCCACATCCGCTGCTTGGACACCCCGTCACTACTATGAATTAAATGATTGCGCTGAATCGCCCAATAATCTAAACGCTTTAATAAGGTTAGCATCTCTTGCCAAAATAAATCTTCTTCGGGAAGATTACGACACTTAACCAAAACCTGGATAAAATTGCGCTTGAGATAACGATTCATCAACTGAAATCTTGGCTGTCTGCGTAAATTATTAGGGTGTAACTTAGCACAGTGTCCATCATCTAACTCTTTAAACCACTCCCATAACTTTTCCCCCATTTCCCGACGCATCACCTCCGTATCCAGATGCCATTTTTGCAAATCCCCGACAAAATAGGCTTCCGGGTTCAGCCTTTGGTTCACTTGATAAAGGGTTTCCTCATAAAAGGAAGACATCCCAGTTAAGAAGTTGGCAACTTGGTTTAATTTCCAATAGATACGACATTGGGTGTAAAGGTTTAACAATCGATTGTAGGAACTCACCTGTTTAACTAACTGACTGGATAGCTGTAACTGGGAACTTTGAATGGATTGGTTGACCGTCTTGCTATCCAAGTTGAAACAGTGAATGGCAATATCTAAATTTTGAATCACTTTAGCAATCAGATGATCTTCTTCCACCAATTTTTGATCTGAAATGTAAGGCTTTAAGAACTTGAGAACCCCTTTCCAAGCTTTCAGGATTTCAACTGTCCCATTAAAATCCCAGCGTTTATCCAGCAGCAGTTTAACGGTTTGATAGGTTTTAGTACGGCGATACTGCCAATAGGAAATAAAGTGACAATCTGAATACTTTCCAGCCAAAACATTCTTAATCGAGAGGTGAGGTTCAATAAACAGTTGTTTGCCAATCTCCGATGACATCGCCTGCACCCGTAAAGCGGTTTGCATTTGAGGAGTCCCGCCTTTGATACTAATGAGGAGTTCCTCCTGGGGATTAAGTTGGCTGAAAAACTGATAATATTCGTAGAGGAGTCCATCTTGGTCAATCGGGGATACCGTAGCCGGGATGGGAACAGGGATTAGTTGAATAGTATCTCCCAGTTCAGCCTGAAACCACTGGTTCAAGATGTCGAATAAATAGACAGAATCTAAATCATGTCCTGGTCCCGGTGGTTGGTTGGTGATAAAAATATAGACGGTTCGTACCTTGAATTTTTCCTGCGCTTCAACAAGGGTTCCCCAAATTCGACCCGGACGAATCCGAGAATGCCATGCTTCTGGCTGTTGTTGATAAGCGTCTCGCAGTTTATGAGTCAGGTTGCGGAATGTGAAGGGTTTTACGTTTAATTCTTGGCAAAGGATTTGTTCGACAAATTCGCGTCTATTTCGCCAAGCCACGTCTTCGTCAGGTGTTAAATCGGAATCATCAATATTGGGTTCATTGCGGTTAAAGCCAATCGGAAAGTAATAGTCATCGACGTTTACGGTTAGGTCAGATGTGCCGATATTTGCGATTAAAATAGCCATGGTAGAAAGGTAGAAATTGTAGTGGTGTGACCCAGCTAAAATGGTGCAATAGATTGGGTACGTAGTAAGGGCTTTAGCCCTCTCCAGCTAGGCGTTAGAGAACTAAAGTTCTCACTACAAACAAAGTCCTATTTTAGCTGGGTCATGCCAGTAGGGTGCGTTCGCGAAGTGTTTCCGTTCGCGCAGCGTTCCCGAAGGATAGGGTAGCGTAACGCACCATGACTCAAGTTGTCGGCTGGGTTAACTCAACGGAATAAAAGGCTAAGGTTCCCTTACTACAAGCCCTTACTACGAACTTGTTGTCCAAACGGGAATAGAATCCTTGGGTAACGCTTGGATAAAAGCGGCGCGACTCGACTGATTTGCCCCGAAAACTGTTACCGTTTGATAGGGGGTCTTGCCTTCGGGAAAATTGGATTTAATTACCACATAGGATGGCGTTTCTAAACACCCGCCGACATTAGCATTCCCCTCTCCCTGTTGATTCACCCCTTTAAAACGAGGTTCATACAGCAGGGTTAACGCCTTTCCCCGTACCTGGGAAGTTATTCCATCACGCCGCCAATCGCGGATATCTTCGGGATGTTTTAATTGAGGACAAGGTACGAGATAAATCCGGGCGTTGTGATTCAAAACATCCTGATATCGTCCTCCTGGCTTCCCCGGATTACCGTTACCGGGAACACCTGAAGGGGGTTCTACAGCGAGAAACGCATCCTTTACCGCAGGTAGAAATTTTGTCCGCCAGATGTTTGGACTTGATGATAATTGAGGTTGGGTTAATTGCCAATAACAGCCACGTAATCCTGGATAGGGTTGATTCCAATGTAAAGGGCGTCTTGACCCTTTGCCAATTCCGCCTAAATGAGAGGCGAGTTGTAGGATGCGGCGAATTAAAACTAAATGTTTCTCATTCTGGGCTTCGAGGCAAATCTTACCTTGATATAGGTGAGGATGATCATTATCCCTCTCCTCCTCCTCCCAATCTACGCCAATGCGAAGAGTTCCCGATTGGCTAGTAGGTTCTAGAGTACCAAAGAGGATGGCTTCTAGGTGTTGACATTGTTGAGGGGGATATAATCCTAGGGCGATTGCCCGAAACCAATAGCGTAACATCCCGCGCACAGCAGTGGGACGAAATTCTGGGCTATTTTGTTCAGCCCCATACATTCCGGCTGTCCACAACTGAAATTGATAGGTTTTTTTTAGCCAACCTTTCTGTTTTTCAGTTAAGTTTGTGCGTCCATATCCGGCACTTACTCGTGACCCCAATCCGGATACAGCCAGGGCTTTTTCCAACCATCCCTTAACGAGTTTTACGTCCTCTGAATTCCCCCGACAGGTGGGGGCTAATCCAATTACTAATTCAGGCATTTCCATGGAGAGTAAAGCATGGGGTTCAGGTTGATAGTTAACCCGATGATTCTGCCAATGCCATTGGGAATTTGCCATATCCACACTCAGGGAAGGTCGAGTGGGGAAGGCATCCAGAAACTGCACACAACCGATACCTTGGTCTAGAGTACCAAAGAGTCGATTTACTTGGTCAGGATAATCAGTCCGCGCCCAAGCCAGAACCATTCCCTTGAGACTACTGGCGGGGATATAAGGGATGCCATAAACTGGATGAAATACGGGTAAAAGTAAGTCATTAAATCCACGAGTTCCTCCCACTCGCAGCCGCCAGGGAAATTCGATGGTAAGCGTTTCTGTGGCTAGGGATTTAGTTTTTTGGGTCAGTTGTTCGTAAACGGATTCACAGGTATCATCGGCATCGGCGGCGGCATTGAGGGCATCTTGGGCAGTGGGTTTACCGATAAATAGGGTATGATTTAAGGCTTGTAGAGGTGGGGTAATACGCTGCCTTTTGACAGTGGGTTGGGGATGATTGGTTCTAGCGGTTGTCCGCATGGTGGCGGCGGATATAGGGGTGGGGTGATGGCGATTGTTACTCATTATTGTTCTGCTTCTCCTAATACAGCGGGTGCCCAAAATGACCATTCTTTGGCTAACTGTATGGCTAAATGATTTAAGGCGGTGTATTGGCGTAGGGGTAAGTGAATTAAACTGCCTTCGTCGTTAATGTCAAAGTCTTCACCGCTAAAGTCTTTGAGTTTTTGGAGAAAGGTTTGGTAAACTACTCCTTTGTATTTGGTGTCTTCTGCTGTTCCGTTTAAAAATTTCTTCATGTCTCCACTGAGGCGATGTAATCCCCAAGTGGAAATGTAGGTGGTTAAGCCTTGGATTAAGCCACTGGCTTTTTCATGGTAGGGTTCATTTAATTTCTGTTTCAGTTCAACGAGGGCTGAATGCGCCGCTTGACTGAATTGGCGTGTATCTAGTTTCATACTTATTAATTCTCTGGGATGGTTTCAGAATTTACGTCGCTACATCAAATATAAAGGTGTGTTGCGCTTCGCTAAGGTGCGTTACGCTACGCTAACACACCCTACTGGCGTGACCCAGCTAAAATTTGTTTGTAGTGAGAACTTTAGTTCTCTCTCCGCCTAGCTGGAGAGGGCTAAGGTTCCCTGACTACGAAGCCAATACATCTTACATCTCAAGATTTTGTGTTAGTTTTATGGTTTGTAAATCTGTCCAACCTCGCCCCAATCCTTCTAACCCGCCAAATTGCAGGCGTTGATTTAGATGTTCCTGGAGATGGCGGCGCATGGGTTGCGTTTTCTCCTCATGTTTACTTTGTTTCATACCCCAGGGAAAGAATAAGACAGCTTCGGGGGGAATGGCTTCTTCGGAACGGAAGGAACCCCCTTTAACGGTTTTGCTGGTTTCTTCGAGTGCGACTCGTACTTCTCGTTGTAAGCCGAGTTCGACTAAGGCGTTACAGTCTTCATCACTTAAAATTACCAGTTTTTGGGTTAGCTGAGAAATCATTCCTTGGGTTTGGATGAGGGGGGTTAAAGATTCAGATAGGGGGGAACTATCGAGTTGAGTTAGGTCTGATTGTCTCAGAAGTGCTGTTTGTAAATAAAGGGGTGCGGGTGGAAAACTCACACAAGCTTGGGTTTCAGAAAGACCCCGGCGACAGTCTTGAATAAATGAAGTAAGAGGGGCTTTATCTAACCATCGATTCCAGCGTTCTAGCCATAAGGGACAGGTAATCCAGATGAAATGATGACTTAAGGAGGCGATGGGGAAAAAGAGTAATGTGGCATCGGCAAACCAAACTTCTCCTTCGGTGGGTTGCATTCCATCTTTAATCTTTTGTCCAAATAATAGTCCGGCGGTGTCTGAATTTAGGGTTTCTAATTCTGAACGAATTTTGCCGCGTAAGGAGGAGGCGGGTAAGTAGGGAAATTCGGTGTGAACTTCACGGGCGATGCCCATTAAGTTTCCTTCTTGGGAACTTGCCCCCGTGTGTAATGGGGTGAGTAGGTATATGTAGGTGAGATAATTGTTCATGGTTATTGGTTATTGGTTATTGGTTGTTTTTTATTTCTCTATTGCCTGTTGCCTGTTGCCTATTGCCTTTTTTGCCTATTGCCTTCTCTTCCCCCATAAAAGTTTGC
>NZ_JBKHHI010000426.1:0-5624 GCF_046539235.1 Coleofasciculus sp. | reverse complement strand
ATCCCGAACCAGATCTCAAGTAGTTATCCTGTTAACACAACTAATAATATCGCCTGTTCAAAATTTCTTACAAAACCAAGGGTATTATCAAAGTGAAGTTGACGGCGTATATGGTTCAAGAACAGGTACAGCCGTAAGAGAATTCCAAGAGGATCAGGGCTTGTTTGCCGATGGTATTGTTGGTCGCCAAACCTGGAATGCTATGCTCAATTTTGAAGCGGAAACTGAGGACACATTTATAGAAGAAGAGTCCGATTTTGAATCAGAGACTGATCTTGACTTGGGAGTCGAGTAATACGAACTCGCAGAAGACAAAGAGTTGCTTATGACAAGACGGTCAAGGAAAATCCTCAGGTAACCTTTCAATATTCCTCGTAGGGGCGCACAGACGTGCGCCCTGACAATCAATTTTCCGACAAAGCTAAATTATCATCCCAGTTACAATCACAGCTATTTTGCATGAAAAATGGCTCAATGTTGACTCAAACCTATACCACCTGCAATTACCCCATCTCCCTCTGAGGTGGGTTGACCTAAATCTTTTCAGCCTTTATTTTAACTCTATTGTCAAATTAGAGGCTGAATATCGGATGAGACGAAATTTAATCTACGCCATTCTACTGGTAACGTTCGCTATCCTAACTTACCTATTTGCACCGCAACCGCAGCCAGCATCCGCATTTCACACACAAAGCTTTTAACCTTAAGTTGACACCAATGTACTGACGTGCGCCCCTACGGTTTCCGGTTTATTCAGAACCACCAAATCCTCCACCCCCAGGCGTCTCAATCACAAACACATCTCCCGCATCCATTTCCACAACCGCTGTATTTCCTAATTCCTCAACCGTTCCATCCTGACGTTCCACATAATTTTTCCCCACAGCACCAGCTTCACCCCCCTGTAATCCAAAGGGTGCAACAACTCGATGTCCTGATAATATTGCGGCTGTCATCGGTTGCAAAAACCGCATCCGCCGAATTACACCATTACCCCCACACTGTTTCCCCTTTCCACCACTATTTCCGCGAATGCCAAACTGTTCTAATACCACCGGAAACCGCCATTCTAAAACTTCTGGGTCGGTTAACCGCGAATTAGTCATGTGGGTATGTACTGCATCCGCCCCATCAAACTCTAGCCCAGCACCAGAACCGCCACAAATGGTTTCATAATATTGATAATTCTGATTGCCAAAGGTAAAATTATTCATCGTCCCCTGAGATGCTGCCATTACCCCTAAAGCCCCATATAGCGCATCGGTAATCACCTGGGATGTTTCCACATTCCCCGCCACAACCGCCGCCGGATAACGGGGATTTAATAGACATCCTTCGGGAATAATAATATCTAGAGGTTTGAGACATCCAGCATTCAGGGGAATATCATCATCCACTAAAGTCCGGAAGACATAGAGAACCGCTGCCTTACACACCGCCGCCGGAGCATTAAAGTTATTGGATAACTGTGACGATGTCCCAGTAAAATCAATCGTGGCGCGGCGATTTTTTCGGTCAATGCGAATGGCAACTTGAATCTGTCCACCTGTATCTAATTGATAAGTAAAATTGCCATCTTTCAGCACATCAATCACCCGTCGCACCGACTCTTCGGCATTATTCTGGACGTGTCCCATATAAGCTTTTACGGTGTCTAATCCCGACTGTGCCACCATTCGCCGCAACTCTTGCACGCCTTTTTTGTTGGCAGCAATTTGGGCTTGTAAGTCGGCGATATTTTGGGTGATATTTCGCACTGGATACGTGCCAGATAGGAGTAATTCTGATAATTCTTTCTCGCGAAAATGTCCGGATTCGACTACCTTAAAATTATCGAGTAATACTCCTTCTTCGTCCACTGTTGTACTATCTGGGGGCATCGAACCGGGGGTAATCCCACCAATGTCTGCATGGTGTCCCCGTGAGGCAACGTAGAATAAGGGTGACGGATTTTTATCCCCCCTTGCCCCCCTTTCAAAGGGGGGTTTATTTTGATTTGTTGTGGGTTTTGTCGAAGATTTACTCGTTTGATCAATCGTATCGGTAATCCCGCTTTCGTCTAGGAAAACTGGGGTAATTACCGTGACATCAGGTAAGTGTGTCCCACCGTTATAGGGATTATTAATCGCATAAACATCTCCCGGTTGGAGACTATCGCCATACGCCTCAATTAAACTGCGGACGCTTTCACTCATGGAACCCAAATGTACAGGGATATGAGGGGCATTGGCAACGAGTTGTCCTTGTCCATCGAAAATAGCACAGGAAAAATCTAACCGTTCTTTAATATTGACCGAATAACTGGTATTTTGCAGCGTGGTTCCCATTTGTTCGGCAATGGAACGGAATAGATTATTAAATATTTCTAGCGTAACCGGATCAGGCTGGGAAAGGTTGGCTGGTTTATTGTTTATTGTTGCTTGTTGATTGTTGCTTGTTGATGGTTGAGTTTTCTTTAAAATCAAATGATTCCGTTCAGTTACTTCGGCTTGCCAACCCGGTTCAATAACATTCGTTCCCGTTGTTTCAATAATTAATGCTGGGGCGGGAATAGAGTCTCCAGGTTGTAACTCGTCTCGCTTAAATACAGGGGTTTCGTGCCATGCATCGGCAGTATACATCTGCACTTTAGCGACAGGTTGCGGTGGTTCTGATCGGTGACGTTGAATCATGGGTTCTTCTGGCACATCCATTGGCTGGATGACTTCCACCGATACCGAGTCCACAATTAGGGCTTTCTCTTCCACTATAAAACCATATCGTTGTCGATGCGCCTCCTCAAATTGCTGCCGCATTTCAGCCACGCTACCGAAATCGATAATTAATGGTGAATCGGTTCCCTGATATTTCAAATGCACTTTGCGGATGACTTGACTATTAATGGGCGTGGATTCTCCTATCTGAGTCGTCGCAATTTCTTCTTTGCCGCTGGCTATTAACTCGGTGAATATTTCCTCCAAGGGGGCAATATCTGATGTCCCTACCGATAGTAATTCCTCCGTTAATTTTGCTTCCACCGAACGTTCCCGCAATGTCCGCACATCTGCCAATCCCATCCCATAAGCCGATAATACCCCTGCATAAGGATGAAGAAATAACTGTTTCATTCCCAACGCATCAGCAATTAAACAGGCGTGTTGTCCCCCTGCACCGCCAAAGCAACACAAGGTATAGTTGGATACGTCATAACCTCGTTGTAAGGAGATTTTTTTGATCGCATTTGCCATTTTTTCGACGGCAATGGCTAAAAATCCCGCCGCGACTGCTTCGGGGGTGCGCTTATCGCCAATATCTGCCGCCAATTGACTAAATTTCTCTCGCACCACTTGGTCATTTAAGGGTAAATTGCCATCAAGTCCAAAGACTTTAGGAAAGAACTCTGGCTGCAATTTTCCCACCATGACATTGCAATCGGTTACTGTTAACGGACCCCCCTTAGAATACGAAGCAGGACCCGGATTTGCCCCTGCCGATTCTGGTCCAACGCGATACCGCGCCCCATCAAATTTCACGATTGAACCGCCACCCGCCGCTACGGTATGAATGGACATCATGGGGGTGCGTAATCGGACACCTGCAATCTCGGTTTCAAAGGTGCGTTCGTATTCCCCGTTGTAATGGGCGACATCGGTAGAGGTTCCGCCCATATCGAAACTGATAATCTGATCAAATCCGGCTAATTGACTGGTTTGTACTGCGCCGACAATACCCCCCGCCGGACCGGATAAAATACTGTCTTTTCCCTGAAATGTGCGGGCGTCTGTGAGTCCACCATTGGACTGCATGAACATTAATCGGAGCAATTGTTGATTGTTGATTGTTGATTGTTGATTGTTTATTTCTCCGGCTAACTGACTGGAAACTTGGTTAACATACCGCCGCAGAATCGGCGATAAATAGGCATCGACAACGGTGGTGTCACCCCGACTAACTATTTTCATCAATGGTGTGACGTTATGGGAAACTGAGATTTGAGTAAACCCGATCGCACTCGCTAGGTTGGCAAGTTCCTGTTCATGGCTCTTATAGCGATAGCCATGCATTAACACTATGGCACAACTGCGAATTCCGCTATCATAAGCGGCTTGTAACTCTTGACGAGTGGCGTCTATCTGCACCGGAATTAATTCCTCCCCGTGGGCGCTGTAGCGTTCCTCGACTTCAATCACCCGTTCGTAAAGCATTTCTGGCAAGATAATCTCACGGGCAAATATATCGGGGCGGTTTTGATAGCCGATGCGGAGGGCATCTCGGAAGCCTTTGGTGATGATTAAAACGGTGCGATCGCCTTTTCTCTCTAGTAACGCATTGGTGGCTACGGTTGTCCCCATTTTCACGGCGTCAATCTGTTCGGTGGGAATCGCTGCATTGGCTGGAAGTCCCATCACTTCGCGGATTCCCTGTACGGGCGCATCGGTGTAGCGATCGGGATTTTCCGAGAGTAGCTTGTGAATTACCAATTGCCCATCGGGGCGACGCGCCACAATATCGGTAAATGTGCCGCCGCGATCAATCCAAAATTGCCACCCTTGATTAGAAGTCATAAGTCTACTACTGATGCCCTACTGTATGCCAGCGCCTTGTCCAAAAATTGTACAATAATGCCGCATCTTGGTGATTGTATTGCTGATTGTGCCGTTTGCGATCGCGCTCAATCGCAACCCACAATTGCTGTAGTTGTTGGCAGGTGGTGCAGTGTTGAATTTGGCAGGCGATGGCGTTGAACCATTGGCGTAGTTGGCGATAGCTGATGAATTGTCCACCTTTGTCGCGGCGATGAACAAAGACGATATATGCCCAAGATTCCACGCGCACAATCAAATGTTTAGGGATTTTCAGGAGTCGGGCGATACTGGTGAGGCTGATCCGGAATTTCTGGGCGGGTTGGAGGCGGCGAAATAAAGGTGTCATGATGGCGTTCCCTGAAAATTTTGCGCTGTTGTTGGTTGGGGTGGGTTTATGGAGCTAAACAGCCATAACAAGGTGAGCAACCATCGGTCACTGGCAAAGTATTGGTGGAATGACGATTATGTAAGACACTGAGGAAAGGGCAAATATCAAAGCAACCTTTGAAGAGGCTAATTCGCCCAAATGCTGCTTTGTGCTTTGTCTTTCCATTGCTTCACTCTATTACATGACATTTTGTCATGCATAACTGTTTTTGTCAAGCTGTTATGTTGACATGGCAATCAGTTACACATGCCGAAACAAAATCCACAAGCAGGTGAATCCCCGTTAAAACTACTCAGAGAAAAGCTAAAGTTGACGCAAGAGGAGCTGGCTCGGCGCTGCGGTATTCCACTGCGGACGTATGTCCGTTGGGAAACGGGCGACGCGGTGGCTAGACCGAGCGTTCCCCAAATTAAAGCGTTATGTCGGGAGTTGGGCGTCTCGATTGAGGAATTGCCCGATCAGTTTGGACCGGTGCGAGTTTCGGCTAAAGACAATCCGCGATCGCATTCTGATGATGATTGAGAATGAAGCCCTGAAAGCCCTGAACTAAAGTACTCTTTGAGAAGCCGCTCCGCGTCTACGGGCTAAAAGCTTAAACCCGTTAAAACGGGTTCAAAGATGAGTGATGCTAAAAAAAGCTGTTGCATATAGCCGGGTAGGTCAAAAGGGAG
>NZ_JBKHHI010000425.1:0-5658 GCF_046539235.1 Coleofasciculus sp. | reverse complement strand
TGACAATCACCTGCGATGTCAGCTTACCAGAAAGTACGGCACCCTCCATACTGGCAAGGTAACGTTGCATGGTGTAATCGCCAGTCAAGTAAAAATTTGGGATGGGCGTTTCTTGGCAGGGACGATGGGCTTGTCGTCCCGGAATGGCTTTGTAAACGGAACGTGGAGTTTTGACAATGTGATACTTGAGCAACTGGGCAGGGCTATCACTATCAAAATGTTTAGGGAAGAGTTTCTTTAGTTCTTCCAGCGTCGCCGCCACAATATCCTGATCGGATTTACCAATCCAATCTTTCGCTGGGGCGAGGACTAACTCCAACATCGAACGGTCAGGGTTGGCGTATTCCCGACAGGTATTGCTCATGTCAGCATACACTGACAAAAGGGGCGATCGCGAAAACAGGAGATGGTCAATATCTGTTAATTTCCGGTCAAACCACAGATGTAGGTTAATCACCGGAACCCCTTCTAACCCCTCTAGCTTATTGAAAAATTCCATCTCGCGCCAGGGTTGAGGCAGGATTAATTTTAAGGGATCGACAGGCATGGCTGATACATAGGCATCCGCCGTCAGCACTTCGTCCCCCTGTTCACCCCGAATCAAAAATCCCTGTACCGTCTGATCCGGATTGAGTAAAAATTCTTTCACCGGAACATTTAATCGCACTTCTCCACCCCTTGCCGTAATATAGTCTACCAAGGGTTGACAGAGGCGCTCCGTTGGGGAACCATCCAGGAATGCCATTTTCGACCCATTCTTTTCCTGGAGAAAGCGGTTCAACGCCGTCAACACCACCGTTGCCGAAATTTCATCGGGGTTGATAAAATTCAGCGCTTTCGCCATGGCGATAAAGACTTGCTTTTCTACCCGTGGCGGTATATTTTGGCGCTGTAACCACTCGGAGAAGGAATACTTGTCCATCTGTTCAACATACTTCTGACCATTAATAATGGCTGGAATCAAACCCAAGCCAAACCGGATCTTCTCCGACCAGGTCAGCATATCGTTATTCCGCAGAATCGCAATAATTCCGTTAATCGGTGCCGGTAAATCCGGGAAATCAAACCGAGAGTAGGTACCCGGTTTCTCTGGCTGATTGAAAATCATGGTGTGGTCTTTCCACTGTAGCCGATCCTCAATCTCTAGCTCCTTAAACAGCCGTAGCATATTGGGATAGGCGCCAAAGAAGATATGTAACCCGGTTTCATACCAGTCTCCGTCTTCATCTTGCCAAGCGGCAACTTTTCCGCCGAGAACGTCCCGACGTTCTAGAACAATAGGGGTGTGACCTGCATCCGTTAGATATTTGGCACAGGAAAGTCCAGCTAAACCCGCTCCAGCGATCGCAACTCGCATCTGATAGTAATACTCTTTAATTAGGTGCTTGTCGGTGTACTCTGGATTTCATTATACTTTGCAATCCGTTACATTTGCTCAAAACTGTCGCCGACTTCATCTGCTCCCCCTGCTCCCCCTGCTCCCCCTGCTCCCCTATCTCCCCCATCTCCCCTATCTCCCCCATCTCCCTCACCCCCATTCCCACAGTCATCAATGATGAACAAACCGACTCAGCTAATCTACCCTACCGTCGATCTATTCTTATATGACCTGCGCGAGAGTTTCGGTCACTCTCTCCCTGAAATCCATCACTACCGCCAACAATTTTGGCAAAAAATCGATCCCAACTTAGACGATGACAAACTCAACCAATTAGCCGCCCTAGAAAATCCCGCAGCGGATTATGTACAACTGTTGGTTAAGCCATTTGAATCCCGATTAGATGGATACTATCGGGTGCTACAACTCGGAGATGCTTACGCCCTGCAAGTCAATTGTTCAGGGGACTATAAAGATCCAGAAACCAAACAACCGAATGATGAGACCCAACGCATTGAAACGTTGAGCAAACTCAAAAAAATTATTGCCTCTCACATTAATCATCAATTGGATACGGGGGAACTGCTCCCCACCCAGCAAGGCACAATTGGTCAAACCTGGTTAGTGTCGGTGCAAATTGCTGATAGTAATCAAGACCCCAAACAACTGGCTAAAGACTGTTATAAACAGCTCACCCCTAATCTTAAGTGGACTCCTGAATTTAGAGAACAAGGACGATTGTTGGGGGCAAGAGTGTTTGAATATTGGCATTCTCCCGATAATTGGCAGCAAGACTGGGAGTCGTTTAGCCAAGAAAACTATCATCTGATAATTTGCATGTTTCCCGCTGGCAAGAAAGTCACGGAAATTCGCCAAAACATGTATGATATTCACTTGGATTTAATCCGCTTATTTAGCTATCGCCATAAAATCATTTGGGCATACTGGCAAAGTCGCTGCCGTACTCAAGAGTTAAAACTTCAGTCTTATGAAATTCGACGTTTAGTTGCCAGTGTCCGTACCTTGCCCAACCCGATTCAGGCTCAAGGCTTGAATTTAAAAGAACTGCAATCAACCTTAATCCAGACCTTGCCCACATTATCCGATTATGCCATGAATTTAAATGACCTAGATTACTATACAACAACGATTCAGGGAAATTTAGAAAATTATCAAAAGCGGATTCAAAAGCTGGAACGAGAAACAAGCAGCTATTTAAAAAATTTAAACCACTTTAGTGAAGTCGCGAATGAAAAATATCTGCAACAAGTCGCCACAGATAGCGCGACATTTCGTCCCGGATTACCATTGATGGAAAATTTGATTCGCACGATTGGAAGCGTAAGTGGTATTGAACAAATCAAAAGTAATCGCACGCTGAATACGACAGTCGCTTTAATTGGTATCGGATTAATTGTCAGCAGTATCGCCGCGACGGTTTTGGTCGAACAACTGCCCCCAGCGAAAGAGACGCCATTTTTGTTCACGCCTGTATTTTGGGGAAGTATTAGCACAGGAGTGATAGCTGTAGTGATTGCCTTTATTCTTCTGTTTCGCGATCGCCGTTAGGAAAAATGTTGATTGTTCATCGTTGATTGTTCATCGTTGATTGTTGATTGCTACCATGAACCATGAACCATGAACCATGAACTATAAACCATGAACCATGACAAATGACTATTTAGCCAATCAGTGGTTGCAGCAGGGAATTGAATACTTTAAGATTGGGCGCTACGGGGAAGCGATCGCGAGTTTTGATCAGGCTGCCCAATTACAACCCGATATGCCAGAAGTTTGGTTCCATTGGGGAAATACTTTGTTTCATCTAGGATGGTTCGACGCGGCGTTGACGCACTATGAGAAAGCGATTACCTTGAAACCGGATTACTCAGAAGCCTGGTTTAATCAGGGAAATAGCCTGTTTAAATTAGGACGCCTAGAAGACGCTTTAGCGAGTTATGATCAAACAACACAATTTAATCCTGATTTGGCAGTAGCTTGGGGAAATCGGGCAAGTACGCTGTATAATTTGGGACAATATGAAGAAGCGTTAACCAGTTGTCAACAGGCGACTCACTGCCAACCGGATTATGTGCAAGCTTGGTATATGCAAGGGTTGGTGTTGATGAATGGGGGACGAAAGGAGGACGCATTAGCAAGCTTTGATCAAGCCACAAGCTTAAATCCTGACTATCTGAAGGCTTGGAAAAATAAAGGCTGGATTCTGTTTAATTTAAACCGTTATACTGAGGCATTAGAGAGTTGGCAACAAGCGGTTTCACTACAGCCCAATGATTACGAGGTGTGGTTTCAGCAAGGGAATACGTTTTATCGGTTGGAACGGTTAGAAGACGCTTTGGCGAGTTATGAAAAAGCCGTTACCTTACAACCAAACGCCCCAGAAACCTGGAATAATCGGGGATTGGTTTTGTTTCATTTAAGTCGCCATACTGAAGCCGTGATAAGCTGCGAAAAGGCAACTGAACTACAACCCCATTACCCAGAAGCCTGGTTTCATCGCGGTAATGCCTTGTTTAGTTTAGGACGTTTAGAGGATGCGATCGCGTCTTATGACCAAGCGTTGCAGCTTAAACCTGATGATTACGCCACCTGGGGCAATCGGGGTAGTGCGTTATATAATTTAGGACGGTATCGGGAAGCGGTTTCGAGTTGCCAAAATGCTACCTATTTTAATCCCGATTATGCCGAGGCGTGGTACATGCAGGGATTAGCGCTAATGCAGGGGGAACAACCCAACGCCGCGATCGCTTGTTTGGATAAAGCGACAACGTTGAAACCTGATTATGCCCAAGCCTGGTTTTATCGGGGTCATTTATTATTTCAATTAGGGCATTTAGCTGAGGCGATCGCCAGTTGTCAACAAGCGACAACCCTTCAACCCGACTATGTAGAGGCTTGGTCTATTCAAGGTATCGCCTTGATGCAATTACAACGTCCCCACGAGGCGATCGCTTGTTTGGATCGGGTGGTTGAATTGTACCCGGAACACCCGGAGGCTTGGAAGCATCGGGGAACGGTTCTGTGTCAGTTGGAACGCTTGGAGGACGCAATTAGCAGTTTTGATCGGGCAATTACCCTCAAGCCAGATTACTTCCAGGCGTGGTATAATAAAGGGTTACTCCTGATGCATTTAGACCGCCCAGAAGCTGCCATTACCACCTTTGATAACGCCCTAGAACTCCAACCGAAACTGTATCCCGCCTGGGTAAACCGAGGCAATCTATTATTACAAGAAGGGCGCTGGGAGGCTGCGATCGCCAGTTATGATCAAGCCTTAGCCATTCAACCCAATCTTGCTGAAGCCTGGGCGAATCGAGGGATTGCCTTAGAGAGGTTAGGACGTTACCAAGACGCCTTAGACAGTTATGATCAAGCCTTAGCCCGACAATCCGATGATGCCCAAACCTGGAATCATCACGGAGTTAGCCTAATCCAGTTAGGACGTTACGAAGAGGCGTTAATCAGTTTCAGCCACGCCTTAGACAATCAGCCAGATGACCCCCAAACTTGGAATAATCGCGGCTTAGCCTTGGATAATTTAGGGCGGTATGAAGAAGCAATGGTTTGTTTTGAACAAGCGATTGAATTAAACTCCGACTATGCAGAAGCCTGGAATAATCGTGGTTTAGCGTTACGGAATTTAGGACGAGAAGAGGAAGCTATTCTATCCTTTGATCAGGCATTAGACTTAAAATCCGATTACCCGGAAGCCTGGAATAATCGTGGTTTAGCGTTACGGAATTTAGGACGAGAAGAGGAAGCGAATGCCAGTTTTGAACAAGCCAACATGAAGGATTAGCCAACTGTGAATTCAATGAATTCATCGTCGAGTTATATTATAATAGTTGAAATTATCATATTTTGAGCAAAACGATGAAATTTATAAATCCAAAACTGACTACGCCTTCAAAAAAACAACAGGATTAAGTCTGGAAGCCGTTCGAGAACTGCGCGAGAAAGAGTCTGAGAATTTGTAGAACTAATCACCCATGACCAATGACCAATAAACTTAAGAATTCAAAAAATCGGCATCAATTTCAGGTAAAGAAGGATTGATACTAATCCCAGAACCCAGTTCAAATCCGGCTGGGGTAGTTAACCGAGGGCTAATTTGGCAATACCAGTGAACCTGGGGTTCTTCGGCTTTGTAACGGGCAGCTGTATTAATCACATAATTATAATCGGGATCACTTAGCTTTTCATACAAACTCTAAAATATCGCAATACACACATCGTTGCCATTGATCGTAATATCGCTG
>NZ_JBKHHI010000424.1:0-5670 GCF_046539235.1 Coleofasciculus sp. | reverse complement strand
TTCTGAATGTGGAAACACCGTCTAAAGGATTTCAATGGAAATTTAAACCCCCATCAATGGAAGAATATCATCAGTTGGCGAGAGTTAAAATTTGTCCAGTTACCGTATTTCATTAAATTTGGAAAATGGTCGATCATGGAGAGAATATATCACTTACCGCTCTGTCTGCAAGAAAATATGGCAAAAGAATATGGAAAAGACACTGTATTGGAGCAATTAACCATGATTGAGCATCACTACTGGCTGTAGTATTCCAACTATTTCGCTCAACTCGTTGCCGCCGTTGATGTTCAATCGGACAAGTAAGCGATTAGCATTGAATCGTTTCTTTCTCTCGTTTCAGGAATGGTAATGAAGTGGGAGAAGAATGAGTGGAAACGTAATTCCAATTTCGCTCTTGACGATTACCTCCTTTACTCCGCAAGAAACCCACTAAGTTTTGCAAAAGTGATGGCGTAATCCCTTGTTTCTCTGATGCTTTAGACAACTGAGCCGGTAAAGGCTCAATTTCTTGAGTGGGCAAAATACCAGCCAACAGAGGTACTTCCTCAACTAAACCTACAGTCATCAGGGTAAATGCCAGATGCTGCACTTGTTCAACGGGAACATTTAGTTCTTTTGCGATCGCAGACAACGAAACTGTCCCTTGCGATCGTTCCCATACTTGCTCCTCTAAAGGATACAATCGATAAGCCGGACTACCCGCCATGATACTAGCTAATCCTGAATTTGGATCAGGTAGTTTATCATGGAGATTATCCCAATTTTTCAGTAATCGCAACCCTCTCAATGTGGCTTCTGTCGCTGAGATGCTCAATCCCGTCATTTCTTTGGTGGGTATGGGAGCGTTTGGGATAAATTTAAACTGACCTTCCTTGAGTTCAAATAACGTACACACTCGCTGCAATACCTGATTCTGAAAAAGCTGCTTTAAATGTTCGATTGACAAGATTCCGTGATGTTTGAGGCTCAACCCCAAGGGTTTATCAGTCGGACATAGCTGTACAAGTTTTGTTACTACGCGCTGGCTCACTCCCATCTGTTCAGCAATCAATTTCACTAAACCTTGATGATCTAATTGATGTGCTGCCGCCACAATACGTCCCTGGTAAACCCAAATGTAATAAATTGCGTTGAGTGGTGTGGGATCTTCTGGCAATGCTCCTAGCGTCAACACTCCAGTTTTCTGTCCTTTCTCTAGAAACTGGAAAATTTCTGGTATCGAAAAGTCGGATAAGGAACTGGTAATCGACATAATTGTTGAATTGAACGCTACGCAGGATAATTTGCTCTACTACTAACGCATACTACGCTTTATTGGCTTACTTCGTAAGGTTTCAGCCGCCTTGCTTTTCAATTCTTTACTAGCCGTGAGCCAATTGTCGGATTTTTGTTATCTACTATACTAAAACCCAGTAATTTGCTGCCAGTAACCTGGCATTTAGCCCTAAAAGTTTGCTCTAAAATACTAAAATTTGTTAAGCTATCGGCTCAGTCTTTATTCCTAAGTATCTATACCGATTCCCAAAAAGATAAAAGGGATACATGGCGCTATTGAGTATGTCATCTCAATTTGGCGCTTATCCTTTCGGTGGATTACCTCAGTAAAATCACGTAATAATCATCTAAGATGTTAGCGATTGCTCACAATCTTAGATCTAAACAAAAATCACAAACTCTAACATTGTAAAAATTGATACAGTTAAGTCCTTGAACTTGATCAGGACTACAGCCAGAAGGAATCACCAGTGCTTGCCGTAGAGCATCCAACCTGCCTGCGATCGCGCAGACTTGACAGTTTTACCCTATAGAGCTCAGATAACTCGGTTGCCAGGTGGCGTACTCCCAACCATGCCCGTACACCATCAATGACAGTCTCTCTATAACAAGAGCAATTCTCTTGTATCTCCTTAGCTAGAGGTATCGGATTAATAAAGTTGCTTTAATTAAGATTAATCTCTAAACAACAGTAATTTGAAACATTAAAAGGTAGAATTTTATGGCTAGCTCAATTGAATTTCAATTATTCGCCCCTTACAACAAAAGCGCTGTATTGAAAGGATGTTTTTCGGATTGGCAAGACATCCAGATGGAGAAAGGAGAGGATGGTTATTTCCGTACCTCAGTTGAGCTTGAGGATGGCACTTACCAGTATAAATTTTGCGTGCAATCTAAATCCTGGTTCTTGGAACCCGATCAATTGGTTGATGTCACCGATCCCTACGCCACAGGAGTGATTGATGACGAAACCCAGAATGGGGTGATGCGAATTAAGGACGGACAAAGGATTGTTGATACCTACACCTGGCAGCATGACGACAAACCCCTGCCTCCAAATCACGAATTAGTCATCTATGAAATGCACATTGGAGACTTCTCTGGTGGCGAAGATGATCCCTATCCACGGGGTCAATTCAAGCACGTTGTTGAGAAATTAGATTACCTGTGCGAACTTGGGATCAATGCCCTTCAACTAATGCCGATGATGGAATATCCGGGAGACTATAGTTGGGGCTATAATGTGCGCCATTTCTTTGCCTTAGAGTCTAGCTATGGTGAAACACAAGAGTTTAAGGATTTAATTGATCAGTGCCATTCTCGTGGTATTCGGGTAATTGTCGATGGAATTTTCAACCATTCAGAATCCGAACACCCATTAACCCAGATTGATCACGATTACTGGTATCACCATGAACCTCCCCATGAATTTAGTTGGGGACCAGAGTTTAATTATGAACACTATGACGAGAACTTAGATATCAAACCCGCCTGGAAATTCATTGGCGATGTAGTGCGCTTCTGGATCGAGGAATATCATATCGACGGTATTCGCTACGACGCGGCGAAGCAAATTGAAAATTATGATTTCATGCATTGGATTACTGAACAAGCCCATAAAAAGGCAGGAGATAAGCCATTTTACAATGTCGCTGAACACATCCCCGAAACTCCCCGTATCACCAATGTCGATGGTCCTATGGATGGCTGCTGGCATGATAGTTTTGCCTACTGCCTCAAGGATCACATCTTTGGTGATACCTTCGATTTAGACCGTCTCAAGGATGCCCTTGATGGTAAGCGTCAAGGCTTTATGGGAACTGTTAATATCGTAAATTACCTGACTAGCCATGATCAAGAACGTTTGATGGTGGAGTTGGCGGATCATGAAATCTTTGATGAAGTGGCATTTAAACGGATCAAGTTCGGTGTGGCTCTTTTAATGACGGCTGTCGGCATCCCGTTAATTTTAATGGGTGAGGAGTTTGGAGAATACAAACCGTTAAAGCCTGAGTCATCCAAACTGGATTGGACGTTGTTGAAGAATGAAGGAAGTCAGGGGTTATTGGAATACTACAAAGGCTTGATTCGACTGCGGAAAGAGAATCATGCTCTCTATACAGATAACATTGATTTCTTCTATGAAGATCCCGAAGCCAAAGTTCTGGGATACATTCGCTGGAATGATCAAGGATCTCAGCTAATTATCATTGCCAATTTTTCAGATAACTTCTTGGAGGGATACGCTGTTTCACAAATTCCGGAGTCGGGAACTTGGCACGAGTGGACGAGGGACTATGATGTTGAAGTGGTTGAAGGTACGTTGGAATTGGACTTGGGAGAGTACGAAGCCAAGGTTTTAGTTTGGCAGTGATATAGCGCTACGCGCTAGGCTTTCTTGCAATAGGCAATAGGCAACACCTCGGACTTCGGACGTTCGGCGAGCGCTCAGTCGAGCCGCGTGAGCGCGGCAACTGAGCCTGTCGAAGTTCAGTCGAACGCTTCGCTCGGTGTGGAATATGCAATAGTGAAGTTGTAGAGACGTTGCATGCAACGTCTCTACCATCAGATGCGTCCTAACCGCTATGGCGATTGCTATACTAATCAAGAGATTGACCCTTCGACTTCGCGGCAATTGAGCCTGTCGAAATTCAGGGTCAAGCGATTTGAATTTTTCTTTTATGTCCTAACTAGAGTGCGTAGTGCTATACAAATAAGGAAGATGGGGAACAAAGGTGCAGGGGGGCGGAGGTGCAGATGATATCAGAGAGAATTGTCCCAATCCCCAATACTGACAGAAGACCATAAGCCGCTTTTGACATCCCTATTCCCCATTCCCTGTTCCCTGTTGCCAATGAAGATGGGGAAGGTAGCTTATCATAGTATATAGGGATGTATGTAGGGATTAAGCATAAACGACTGTCTGGGTTCATCTAAAAGGTTGACATCTTGCGAGTAGTGGTTGAAGGCACTAAAACAGGGCAAGCAGGTTCCTGGCTTATTCACCATTAAAAACCTGCATGTAAACCATGATTCGGCGCGACTTCCTCCCCAACGCTAAGATGGGGTATCCAGCCGCCAAATCAGGATGAACAATCCACACTCAAGCCAGTTTAGACTTATAATTTTGACACCAGTCCCCACCTGAGCTATGTTTAACCGTTTCCAAGATCTATTTTCTAAGGGTAAAAAAGGTATCGGGATAGAATTAGCACCAGAACGTATTAGTATCGCCCAACTGCGTAAGCAAGGTCAGGGCTACAAGCTGGTGAGCCTTCACACCCATGAAGTCCCCGAAGGTTTGTTTGACGGCGGCAAAATTATCGATGCCGCCAGTTTAGCTGAACTGGTGACTGAAATTCTTGATGAACATAAACTCAAAGTCGAGCAAGTCGCCACGGCTGTCCCCATGCGGGAAGCGGTGATTCGGATTATTCCGATTCCTGCTGAACTCGATGACCAAGAATTGCGAGATATGGTTCTCAACCATGAAGCCGGTCTATACTTACCCTATCCGCGCGAAGAAGTAGATTTAGATTACCAAAAACTGGGCTTCTTCATGGACGAAGATGGGATTGAAAAAGTACAAGTTTTGCTGGTAGCAACACGCCGAGAGGTGACAGACACCTATTTGGATACCTTCCAACTGGTGGGGTTAAAAGTCGATGTTCTAGAAATCAATAGTTTTGCCCTGATTCGTACCATTCGTGAGCAACTGCGACAATTTGCTCCCCAAGAAGCGGCGGTATTAGTGGATATAGAATTTGATAGTACCGAAATTGCGATTATTGTCGATGGTGTCCCCCAGTTTTCCCGCACCGTTCCCATTGGCACATTCCAACTCCAGAGTGCCTTATCGAGGGCGATGAATTTACCGACATCCAGAAACACGGAACTCTTGCAGGGAATGACCATACCCAACACTCCGGTGGATGGCATTCGCACAGGTGCGACGGGAATTAATCCGGGAATGGCAGCACTGCTGAGAGTTTTAGGTGAACTCGCAGATGAATTGCGTCGTTCCATCGACTTTTATTTAAATCAGAGTGAAAATCTAGAAGTGGCTCAACTCCTCCTCGCTGGACCCGGCGGTGGAATTGGACAACTGGATGAATTTTTCACCCAACGATTAAGCTTGCCTACCACTCAGGTTGATCCGATTGCAGCACTATCCTTAGAGATGGAGCAAGATGTTCCCCCAGTACAACGACCCGGATTGGGAACGGTACTAGGATTAGGATTGCGGGAGGTTTAACTTTAATGGTTGATGGTTCATGGTGCATGGTTCATGGTTCATGGTTGATGGTTCATGGTGCATGGTTGATGGTTCATGGTAGCAATCAACAATCAACAATCAACAATCAACAATCAACAATCAACAATCAACAATCA
>NZ_JBKHHI010000423.1:0-5696 GCF_046539235.1 Coleofasciculus sp. | reverse complement strand
AATCTAGGGGCAGCTTATAGCAACAGAATACGAGGAGAGCGCTGGCAAAATTTAGAACAGGCTATTACTTGTTATCAATCTGCCTTGCAAGTTCGTAAAAAAGAAACTTTTCCCGAACAATGGGCAACCACTCAAAATAATCTAGGGGCAGCTTATAGCAATCGTATTTCAGGGAGGCGACTAGAAAGTATTGAGAAAGCAATTGCCTGCTACAAAGCTGCACTAGAAGTTTATAGCTATACTGATTTTCCCTATGAATGGGCAACCACGCAAAACAACTTAGGAAATGCTTATCATCAGCGTATTGAGGGTCAAAGACCTGAGAATCTTGAGCAAGCGATCACCTGTTACAAAGCCGCATTAGAAGTTCATAGTTATACTAACTTTCCCTACGAATGGGCAACCACACAAAACAACTTGGGTACTGTTTTTCGTGAGCGAATTAAGGATCAACGCTCTCAAAATATAGAATCTGCGATAAAATTTTATGAAAATACATTAGAGGTTTATAAGCCAGAAACGTTCCCCGAAGAATGGGCAATGACTCAAACAAATTTAGGGAGTGCTTACGCTGACCGCATTCGAGGGGAAAGATCCGAAAATTTGGAGAAAGCCATTGGCTGTTACCAAGCAGCTTTAAATAAAGTTTATACTCCAGAAAACTTTCCTCAAGATTGGGCAAGAACCCAAAATAATATGGGGACTGTTTACTGGGGTCGTCTCCTTGGAGAGGCGGAAGATAATATTGAAAAAGCGATAGCTTGTTACCAGGCTGCTTTAATAATCTACACATTTGAAAGTTTTCCTGAAGAGTGGGCAATAACTACAAATAATTTGGGAAATGCTTTCTCTATGCGAATAAAAGGAGAAAGGTCACAAAATATTGAACAGGCCATTAACATTTACAAAGAAGCTTTAAAAATTCGGAATTATTGTGACTTTCCTGAAGACTGGGCTACTACACATAATAATCTGGGAAATGCTTACTCTGATCGCCTAATAGGGGATCAGGATGAAAATGTTGCCAGCGCTATTTTATATTACCAAGCAGCGTTAAAAGTTTTCGTGCGGGACTCATTTCCAGAACAATGGGCAATGACCAAAAATAACTTGGGTAATGCTTACGGTAAACTGATTCAAGGTAATCGGGGTGATTATCTTGAACTTGCGATCGCCTGCTACCGAGCCGCCCTAGAAGTCCGCACCCCCTCCGCCTTCCCCCTAGACTGTCTCCAAAGCGGACGTGGTCTCGGCGACCTCGGCTACAACCTCCAAGACTGGGAAATCGCCATCGAAGGCTACCACCAAGCCATCCTTGCCATCGAACAAAGCCGCTACTGGGCAACCTCCGAAGCCACCAAACGGGAACTCATCGCCAACTCCCTCGATATCTATCAAAAAATGGTGCAAGCCTGCATCAACCACCAAGACTACACCCAAGCCTTGCTCACCATCGAACGCAGTAAATCCCGCACCCTGATCGAACTCCTCGACAGCGCCAACCTCTACCCCAAAAACGCTACCGACGAACAAAAACAACGCATCAGCGACCTGCGCCGTCAAATCGCCATCTACCAACAACAACTCGCCTTCACCCCCAGCGACACCCTCACCCCCGCTACCGAGAAGCACCCCAACCAACCCTCACCCGAAACCCTGATCCGCCAACAACTCCAAGCCGCCAACCAGCAATTCCAAGACCTGCTCACGGAACTCGACGACCCCAACTTTACCCTCACCCAACAAGTCCCCCCCCAACTCCCCGACTTGCGCCGCCTCCTGCCGCCCCAAACCGCCCTCATCGAGTGGTATCTCCCCACCGAAGCCGACTCCGGGTTTTACGCCTTCCTCGTCACCCGCCGAGACGAGCAAATCCAGATTACCCCCCACCACTTCAGCGCCGAAGACCGCGAACACCTCGACCAAGCCCTACTGGACTACCGCAGCGACTACGGACAAGACGCCTGGAAGGACCAACTCCCCCAACGCCTCGAAACCCTCAGCGCCGCCCTGCAACTCCCCCGCATTCTGGCTGAATTATCCCAGATTCAACACCTCATCCTGATTCCCCACCGGGAACTGCACCTCATCCCCCTCCACGCGCTCCCCGTCTCTCTCCCCTCGCCTTCTGGGAGTGAAGCCAAACCCCTGCAAGACTGGTTCCCCGTGCAATATGCCCCCAGTTGTCAAATTCTCAACAACCTCCAACAGCGTCCTCCCCTAGAAGAACCCTCCACCTCTTTCTTTGCCCTGCAAAACCCGACCCAAGACCTCACCTATGCAGATTTCGAGGTAGAAGTGTTGCGCCGCCTGTTCAACCCCCAACGGGTTCTCAGCCACGACGAAGCCACCAAAACCGCCCTGGAACAACCGCAAAACCGAGCCTTCTTACAGCAAAGCCGCTACGTTCACTTCTCCTGTCACGGCGAATTTAGCGAAGCCGAACCCCTCAACGCCTACCTCCGCCTCGCTAACCGGGAAAAACTCACCTTTCAGAACATCTTCACCAGTCTGGATATCCCCAACTGTCGCCTGTTAATCCTGTCCGCCTGCAAAACCGGGCTAGTGGAAACTCCCCCAACCGATGACTATGTGGGGTTAGCCAGTGCCTTCTTTTTCGCCGGAACCCGGACGGTGGTGGGGAGTCTCTGGGAAGCCGAGGAGTTTTCTGCCGCCTTACTGATGATTCGCTTATATCAGGAGTTACCTCGCTACACTTCAGTCATGATGGCATTACGAGCCGCCCAAGGCTGGTTACGCACCATTTCCCGTGATGGTGTTTTAACCTGGTTACGGGACGAGCTAAAATTAGAGGATAGTCAACTGAAAACCTGTGAAAAGCAGCTTAAACTATTCAATAAAAAATCCCCCTTTACTTCTGCTCGCTATTGGGCACCTTTCACCGTCAGTGGACAATTAGATCGGACAGGAAGATCACCCCAACATCACCAATCATGATCAGCAAAAAACGGATCGCCAAATTTTTAGAACTGTTGCACCAGCAATCCTCAATCTTTGCCGACTGTAGCCAGGAAACCTGGGCAGAACTCGACCAAAAGCTGGCTCAATTCGGAGATGAAGATTATGAAGAGATTGAGGATGCGATTTTAGATTGGTTGGATGACCATGATTATGACGCTATCAAGGTAGCTTTACAAACTATAAAAAAAGACCCTCTGGGAGATAACGAGACTCCGCCTCCGCCTCCAGAGTCAGAACAACCCATTACCAATACCGCTTTGCGCTCTGCCATCAAAGATGCCCAAAGCCAACACCAGCAACAATCTCAGTCATCCAAATGAGCAGTCACACTATTAATTCTATTTATGCCCCAAATATCCGCTTATTCAATTATCACTTAAAAACCGTCCGTCTGACAAATTTTACAGAACGCTCTCTGGAAATTGAATTCGTTACTAATTACTATCAATATCTGTTAAACTCTTATAATATTTTAGACCAAAACAGCAAGCCAATCTATTTAAAACTTCGGGAAGATTTCCAGGATATGCTCGGTTCGGGATTAGCCAATTTTGATTTAATCTTCAATCCCGAAGGCAGAGGAATTTACCGGATAGCTTTGCCCCAAAAATATAAGGGGTTTCTTTATCCTCAGTTTCTCAATAATACTTATAGTTTTTCTCTGACGCTCTATCATCCGCAAAAGTCAGGAGATGACGAGATTTCTTTCTCAGAGTTATCCAAACTGAAGCCCCCAGAGGACTTTTTCGCCGGAATTTCCCCAGGGAGTCAAGATGAAACTCAGTCAAATCGCAGCAAAGCCTTTTGGGGCAGTACAGTTTTTTTGAGTGGTTTTATTGCCCAAACTTGTCCAGATACGGCGGAGAATTTAAAATCTACCGCTGATCAGCTATTAAAGCAGTTTCTGGGGATTGAATCCCTGGAAGAAGCACCGCCATTTTACGAATCAGGGAAATTTCTAGGAGGCTATATTTATGAATATAAAAGTATTTTTAGACAGCATCGGTATGGACAAATTCTAATTTTATTGATTTTTGACGAGGCAACTACAGATAAACTGAATGATATTCAGTATGATTTGCCAGAACTTTTTTTATATTACCAGAAAAATCGGCAAATTTTTCTGGATAGCCGTAAGGAATATAGAGCCTCTCAGGATGAAATTCAACAAATTGAAGAGACGATTCAGAAATGCATTACAAACATTCCGACGAATGTGACATCGGATTTGTCAGAGAAAGATTTAAAGCTATTGAAACGGGAAATCAAAAATCTATTAGACTGGTCTTTGGGGTATTCCCAACGAATTCGCAGCTTGGGGAATTTTCAGAATACGATTGAGATTAATCGGCAAAATTATCTCAATACTCTGACGCGAATGGAGGTAAAAAGTCAAAGTGATTTAACGGGTTGGCGGGATAATGCAAATCACATTTTTGGTATGTTTCAGAGACAAATTAAAGTGGATTTGGTTTATCTTCAGCAAGGGGAACGGCTGTTAGATACGGCAATTAATACGATTCGGGGATTAGTGGAAATTGACCAAGCGGAACGCGATCGCAGCCTAGAACGGCAAATCCAAGCGGTTGGCGTGGGGATTGCGGCGGGTGCGATCATTGCTTCAACTTCCGGGTTAATTACTGAACCTTGGCAGCTTCCTAATCGCGATCGCTTTTTACTACCCCCCCATCCGTTTATTATAGCATTGGTGGGGAGTTTCTTTTGTTCATGGGGTGCGTGGTGGGTGGCAGATAAATTGATGAAAAAGGGGCGATCAGACTCTAATTCGTAGGTTGGCTGAAATGAAATGTAACCCAACATTAGGGTTTGATGAGGAATAATATCATTTTCTATGGCTAAAGCACAGCGCTAGGGCTGTTATTGTAGGGTCGCCATTGTATTTATCAAATTGCAGAACCACTTATCAGCATAGTCAGGGCTTCGTTCTTTTAACCATTGATAGGTTGCCTCAATCAATAATTCCTCATGCACCGCACAGGGAATTAAAATTCTGCCATAAAGCTGAGGCATTAGGCTGAGTTGCCCGACCTTCGCCAAATTGGAAATAGGTGAAGTGTTGCTGACAAAAATCATGAACACTCCGTTTCCTCTAAAGTTTTGAGGTCTTCCTGGAACTCATCAATATCATAATGAACGCAAATACCTCGCTCAGAAATTAGTTGTTGAAACTGCATCCGATGCAATCCCAATAACTCACTGGCTTTGCCCAAACTAATTTTATCTTGCTGAAACAACATCAAGACAATTTCCAACAATAGCTCATTTTCAGAAAAGCCACTCGCCTTTACTAGGTCATCGGAAATCACTAAACTCATGGTGAACTCTCCCTGACTGAACTCTCCTGCTTAAATCTTAGCAGCCCAAGGAGCGATCGCCGATGCCAGCCACCCCTCTCAAACATCCCCTACCGTGGTTGATCGAGGATGACCACCAAATCGTCAATCGAGCGCACCCCTAGGGTTCCCAGACTGCATCCTGAAGGAGCGATCGCTGTTTCTTTAGAGAATGATCGCCTTAGCTGAAAATAGGGTGAGTTGACTTGTATAAAGGCAAGTGATGTACACATCAAATTTTTACAAAAAAGGCTGATTTTGAATCAATGCTCGGCATTTAAACCTTAGTGTCAATAATGGCTCTCATCCTTGTAGTGCGTTTAGCGAAGCCATGCCGCAGGCTTTAGCGAAGCCATGCCG
>NZ_JBKHHI010000422.1:0-5707 GCF_046539235.1 Coleofasciculus sp. | reverse complement strand
GGGCGGGTTTAGGAAATTTCATGTCGCGATTGCTGATCACCTTTATACAAAACCCTCAAAAATATAGTTGTAGGGGCGGGTTTAGGAAATTTCATGTCGCGATTGCTGATCACCTTTATACAAAACCCTCAAAAATATAGTTGTAGGGGCGGGTTTAGGAAATTTCATGTCGCGATTGCTGATCACCTTTATACAAAACCCGCCCAGACTAAGTTTTTATAGCAACCGCCATGGCTGTTAGGACACATCATTTACAGCGCAAAGCACTGTAATAAAGTACAGTAGATCAAAGTCCCCCTTCAGATCCCCCTCTTCCCTTTTAGATCCCCCTCCCGTCCCCCTTAAAAAGGGGGAAGCCAGATGTTGCTTCGCGTTTTTTGCACGGGGAAGCCAGATGTTGCTTCGCGTTTTTTGCACGGGGAAGCCAGCGGATGCTTCGCTTTTTTTCCATGGGGGATGCGAGGGGGATCGACAATGTACCGCATAGTAGAGCAAACTGCTGTATGTTCCAGACGTTGCATGCAACGTCTCTACAATGGTGCCAAACTTAATCCAATAAATCGGGTTCCTGTTTAATCATCATCTCATAAAGGGGTTGAAAGCTAAACCAACCCAAAGAATGAGAACCCACTTGAGTATGGGTCAACTTCGCCGTATCTGGATTAATCAACTTAGGTTTACCCACCGCTTCCGCCATCAATTGCGCTTGACAACATCTATCCATGGCGATGAACCACCAGGCGGCTTCATCGACAGAATGTCCCACCGTTAATAAACCATGATTACACAGAATAATCGCTTTTTTCTTCCCTAACGTTTCCGCCAGACGTTCACCTTCGTTTGTATTCAAAACAACACCTGTATAGTCCTCAAACAGGGCATGATCCTCATAGAAAGCACAAGCATCCTGAGTTATCGGGTCAAGGTGACGTTTCAGCGTAGACCAACTTTTGCCATAGAGAGAATGAGCATGGGCGGCGGCGATAACATCAGTTCGAGCCTGGTGAATTTGGGCGTGAATTGCAAAGGCGGCGGCGTTGACAGGTTTGTCCCCCTTGACAATTTTACCGTTATGGTTGACTAATATTAAATCAGAAACCCGGATATGACCGAAGTACATGCCAAAGGGATTGACCCAGAAATGATCGGTGAATTCAGGATCACGCACTGTGATATGTCCCGCAATTCCTTCATCAAACCCGTAGCGGGCAAATAGACGGAAGGCGGCGGCTAAGTGTTGTTGGCGGTGCAGGCGTTCCGCTTCTTTTGAGGTAAATTTCGGCGGTTGGGGAAGTTGTTTTGATGTTGAGGTTTGAATCGCTAATTGGGGATCAATTGAAGAAACCATAGATAGTTAACAGATTCAGTAAGTAGATAATAATATATTGAACTATTTTATCAATGTTTAACCCAGATTCCCGTAGGGGCGCACCGACGTGCGCCCTGATACTGAAGCGGTTAGGACACATCATTTGGTAGAGACGTTGCATGCAACGTCTCTACCACAGTTCGTTTGTCCTAATCGATGTGTCTACTGCTATAAAATGGCAACTGACTTGAGCGTTTATGGTAGGTGTTTTAACGCTTAGGGCGAAAACAGCGCAACTACGAACCGATTTTATTCAAAACTTACAGATAGTTCAACAGCATCCTGTTCCGTTAAGCCGAAGTATTGGGCGCGAATGGTTTTCCCGGATTCTACGGGCATTAAGGGTGTTATTGTTCCTAATGATAATAAATCACCTTTCTTCAGTCGCTTTCCTACGGATTTTAAATCATCCCGTAACCACAAAACTACGTCTAAGGGATGTTCTAATAATGCATTACTTGTACCTGTGGCTAATTCCTTTCCGGTTTCATCTAAAATCACTATTTGAATCTTACCTAACCGTTCTTGCCATTCGGGAGTAGCCGCCAGGGGAATCGGTTCGCCCACAATTCCTAAACGCGCCCCCACATTAATCGCAATTAGGTCAGCGGCGTCTAATTTTACCCCAGAGTCATAGATTAAATCTGGCAATTCTATAAAAGGAATGACGGCATCTAAGGCGGCTAAAACCTCTTGGCGAGTTGTGGCTTCATTAATTGCATCACTTCCGACTCTGACGATTAAATCTCCTTCAAACAGGGGACGTGCGCCAAAATTAGCGGGTACAATTGACCCACTGGGTAGCAGCATTTGTTCTAAGAGAATCCCGCGTAAGGGATGGGAGATATTAAACCGTTCTTGCGCGGTTTTATTTGTGAGTCCGGCTTTATATCCGATGCGTTGTCCTAAAATAGGAGTGAGTTTTTCTATGAAGCGATCGCGGACTTGCTCGGCTTCGGTTACAGTTAAGTCAGGTGGCGCAGTTTCCAGAGGAATACGGTTAAGGTAATGGGTGACTAATTCGTCCAAAAATCGCGAATCAGGCGTTATCACCACGCCAGCACAAGCCAATTCTTTCTTGATTTGGCAAGCCGTGCGTTTTGGGTTTTCTGTCGCCCGAACGGCAGCCATTCCGATAATTTGATTCCCTAACAAAATTGTTAGAATAGCAGATTTCCAATAGTGTTTAGTCATTAGTGATTGGTCATTGATTATTTGTTTGTTCCCTTATCTTCCTAACCTTTCACGGGAAGTCTATAACCCTAAGTCGGGGCGGGTTTATTTACATCTGGGTGCAAGGGAAAAGATAATAGTAAAACCCGCCCCTACACAATTTTTTAATCTCCTTCTGGTAATCTGATTTCCGCTAACACCTCTAACCCTGCCAAAAATTGCCGATCATTGCTAATATGAGGAAACTTCAACTGAGAATCAGGAACACCGCGTTCTAACTGACGCTGACGCACAAGGGCAAAACTACCCGGTGCTAATATCCGTAGGCGGGGCGCAGGGATATAATTATCAGGTCGTTTTACCGCATAGGACGTATTGGCTTGTTGCAGTTTGCGGTCAAAACTGGCGAGGAAAGCTTGGGGATTGTCCAAACGTTGACCCGGTGCTAACTCAATATTAATTAAATAATGGGCGGTGACAATACTCTCCGATAGGGTGAGACAAAAATCTTCTAAAGGTACGTCAAATTCCTGTTGTAAGGCTTGCATCACCTGAGTTGCATGGTGTTCCGTTGTCTTCTCTGCAGTAGCCGACAGGGTTCCGCCGCGACGATACCGGAAAACAATTAAGGGCGTTTTATTGTAAAATCCAACAACTTCGATTACGTCGCCAATATCGTAGCGATAAAACCCACTATAATTTGTGGTTAAGAGGCGATAGTTTTCCCCAACCTTCACCTCATTCGCCAGTAGGGTTTTGGGATGTTCGGCGTCCCATTGGTTTTCGGGAACAAATTCAAAGAAACCGCTTTCAATCGCCAAAATACTCCCATCAGTGTCTACATCAGGGTAGATACTAAATGTGGCTTCTGCTGAGGAATAAACCGCCCCAAACACAGGCGTATCGCCAAAATAATCGGGAAAGCGCTGAAAGTAAAAATCCGATGTACCGCCGCGTGCAGTGGCGACAAAGGATAACTCTGACCAAACTTGTTTCGGAGTTAGGCGTCCTTCTTGGTGTAAAATGTCTCGTAGTTCCCGCGCCCGTTCCGGATAAGCAGACCATTGAGGCTCTAATTGTGACCGAATCCCTGATTCTAAGTCCAGCCAATCGGCTATTGTCCCTTTTTCTAAATCCCGGATTAAATCTTCGGCGTAGGTTTCCAAATAACTTGCCGTCCGCAGCAGAAGCATGGGAAAATTAGCAATCATACCCCTCATGGTGCGATCGCGTAGGGCAAAGAGTAAGCAAACGTAATGGCGGGCGAGGCTATCCCCCGGTTGCAGGGTTTCAAAGGGATGGGCAAACAGTTGTTGGTAGAGAAACTTCCCCATCCGCAGCACGCCAACACTAGCATAACCATAACCAATCCCTTCTGGCGTCTGTCCCAGGGGTTGCACGGAGTTAGTAATCAATAGTTTACCAAACTTACGGTGGCGAACTCTCAGCGCATCGGCTAAAAAACCCATACTGGTTAAATTAGCCCCTCTTAGGGAATTCTGAAACCGCTTGGTTACGGGAATTAGCTTCTTTGCACCCGTGGAACCACTGGTGAGATTGATATAGACAACGGGATCAGGGGTTAATATATTCGACTCACCCTGGAAAATACGTTCTGTGTAGGGTTCATAACTACTATAGGGCAGAACCGGAACGCGATCGCGAAATTGGTCGATGGTTCTAATCTCTCTCAACCCCCATTTCCGCCCTAGTTCGGTGTTACCATACTGTCGCAACAGCTTCAGCAGAAACCTTTCCTGTACCGCCTCCGTCTGATGCGTCTTGTTCACGAAATTGGCTTTAACCTGTCGGGTTAGCGTGGTTAACAGGGGCAGTACATAGTTTGACATGACATCCTCACACCAGTTGAAATTGAGCGGATATTGGGCGTTTCTGGTTAGCAGAATCAGTTTTTGGCAATTTTTCCGGCATTTTCCGGCAATTTATGGTATCTTTTTCTACCGTGTCGTTGTCCAGATTCCTATCCTTGTTCGCCAATGACCGATCACAAATTTCATCATTTTGGTCACTTCTTTGATCAATTGTCAAGTGTTTTCAACATCATCTCGGATATCGCCTCCACCCCTACTCTTTAATATGGAGTTTAACCCTTGCCAAGATGCGCTTTGTTTAGTCTTTGTTCCCGTTTCTCAAATGTTCCCGACTGCTAGACGTTTCAGCAGCTTACCTAACCATCGACAATCTTTTCTCAGGAGTTTGATGTGCCAATGAACCTTTCGATTTCCTCTGTACCGCGTGTCGATATATCTACCCTCACGCCAGAAGCCTTTAGTCAACGCTATCAACAAACTGGGACACCTGTTGTGATTACCGGATTGCTGGACGATGAACCAGACTGGACTCTGGATTATCTTTGTGCAAAAATTGGCGAGCATCAGTTTATGGTGCGTAATTACCAGTGGGCTAAGTATAACAGTGGAGAGGCTAAACCTTCCCGTGTCGGTAGTGGTGTCGCCTTAGAAACAATGCGATTCTCGGATTACGCTGAACTTTTACGCCATGACAAAGTGCAAGAGAATGATCTGTATCTCGCCAAAGCACCCCTCAAGACTACCCCACTAACCCAAACCTCTACCTGGAAAACCTTAGGCGACAAACTGGGGTTAACTCAGCCTGTCACCGACTTTAAAATGTATATGGGTTCAGGAAGCCATCGCTCTGGATTGCATTACGATATCCTGGATAACACCTTGATTCAACTCCATGGCGTCAAAAAAATAGTCTTGTTTCCTCCCTCTCAAACCTACAATCTTTATCCCTTTCCCATCCTCGGTCATTTACGTCATGGAATGAAGTTGCGTTGCTGTTTTAGTCGAGTCTCCTTAGACCATCCCGATTTTGACACCTTTCCTAAATTAAACCAAGCCCTGGAACACAAACAAGAGGTCATTCTAGAACGAGGAGAAACCCTTTATTTGCCTGCCGGATGGTGGCATGATATCAGCGGAATTGATAACACCATGATGTGTTCAGTCAATCGATTCTGGCGCATTTATCCAGCCAGACGCGCCTTGCTGAATTGGGAACGATGGCGTTCTATCCTGGGGGTTTTCTGTGCTATTCCTTATATAGGAGGAAATCTAATCACGGCTTTATTTCAGCGTCATCCTCAGTCAACTATTCGCCAAATATTGTACAGAATTT
>NZ_JBKHHI010000421.1:0-5764 GCF_046539235.1 Coleofasciculus sp. | reverse complement strand
GCTTTGCATCTTGCTCGCTACTAATACCCAATTTAAATGCATGACAGCTTACTCACTTCGCGAGAAGCAAGCTACGTCATTCGTCATCATCGCTCTTCGAGAAGTAAGCTAAGTCTAAATAATTCATAAGCCCTAATTAATTCTATTAAACGACTCGAATCCATCCCCGATGTAAACCTTCATAAATCAGTTCAACTAAGTGTTCCTCTTCCATTGAGAGTGACTGCTTCGATAAAAGGGCTGACATAAACAGTCGTTGATCAATCCAGCTAATTTGACGCATATAAATAATGCGATGGGCAATTTGCTGGACGGGAAATTTGGGAAAGCAAACTTGAGCAGATTTCATTGGGTCTTTGGCAACGTGGTGTATCTCTCCTTGTATAAAATATATTAAAGAACTTATCGATTTTTTAACGTGATCAAATCAGCCGATTGTCAGTGATTATGACTTAACCAAAATTGTGATAAGTATTGATTCGCCAAGTGATGCTTCCTGAGGAATGATTATGATAAGTTTGTTTTTTTTAGGTGATCTAAATCACAAAATATTGGGAGTGACACTATATAGCACTACGCATTGAGGTTAGGACAATAAAATTGGGTGAAAAGGTAAAAGGCAATAGGCAATAGGCAATAGGCAATAGGCAATAGGCAATAGAGAAATGTCCTAACGTATCCCCGTAGTGCCATAACTTAAGCTGAATGGCACACTCCCTAAGGCTGGTGGGCAATGCCCACCCTACGGATATCTTAAGTAGGTTGGTGGAAATAAACTTAACTATGTTCAGTTATGTAAATACTCCTCAAACCCTTACAAATGACGAATGACGAATGACGAATGACAATCTCCGCCGTTAACTTTAATTGTCCCCACCTACTTATACCTTTTGTTTCCAATATTTAAATGCTTTGACCTGACCTAATTCTAATAGGTGCGAGTCTTTTAGAGTGAGGGTAAGGGTTGGCGGCGAGGGTTCAACTCCCAAGGCGGCGATGATTTGATCACCTAAGACTCGTCCGAGTCGTGGCGGTACAGCATTCCCTACCTGTCGAAATCCATGCCATTTCGTAACATGAAAGCGAAACCAGTCCGGAAATGAATGTAAACGTGCGGCTTCTCGGACTGAAATTACCCGTGGATATTCAGGATGAATGGGACGGGGGGAAGTATAGCTACCTCGATCATATCCAGTACCTGCCCGTAGAGTGTAGCAGGGTTTGCCCCAGTCTAGGCGTTGTAAGCGACTAATTGCTTCCAATTGACCAGGTGGTGTTTGATTAAACCGTTCAATTGATGCAGGATTGTGTCGGGTTCGCTTAGAACTGGTTAACAAGGATCGATTCCATTGGCGGGGATGGGCGAAATTAAAGGGATCGGTGATAATATTTCGTAGTTTTTCTACATAAGGCATCGCTAATGCCTGGAGTAATTGTAACTGGGGGAATGTCAGTTCTACCCAGTCTAAGGTCTGGAGTTGAGTAAAATCATCTAAATTCGGTAAATCCGCGATCGCATCCCGAACGGTACAAAATTCAGAGGGTGATTGCAATTGAGGTTGAGGATAGGTTAAAGGTTTAACTCCCACCTGATTTCCCAATATAAATAACCGTTGTCGCTGCTGCGGGACACCGAAATTAACCGCGTTTAGGACTTGTATCGGTTGAGTTATCTCATATCCGGCTGCTGTAAACTCGTACTGCAACCGATTCAACAAGTCTTGGTATTTGTTCAGACCTAAACCCGGAACATTCTCCATCAGAAAATAACGAGGCTGGAGTTCTTTGATCAAGCGACAGAACTCAAAGACTAAAAGGTTACGTTTGTCACAAACCTGACGTTTCCCCATCACCGAGAATCCCTGACAGGGCGGTCCACCAAATACTAAGTCTATGTCCATCCTGTGGCGATCGCTAACTCGAACCGGACGTTTTTGGCGATCGCACCAATCCTGCAAGGCTTTCTGGATATGTGTTCCGGTCAACTCAGAGACATCAGCGCACAAGACATGAGTCTGGGGAAAGTTAAACCCGTAGACAGCCGCGTGAATCGGGTCTTTTTCCACTGCGATCGCCACATCAAACCCCGCCTGTTCGATTCCCAAGGAAAACCCACCAACACCTGCAAATAAATCAATGGCGATAGGTCGATACCCTAATTTTGCCATCCCCTCACCCGTTGTTTTATACCAAGTTGCAGTCTGTAGGATAACATCAACAAAAAAGCTTTCTGCCTTCTGTCTTCTGTCTTCTGCCTTTTTATCCTAACTTTCAGAAGTTAGAGGTAACGTCTCCATCTGACTGATAATTTCCAATAGTGACAGTCCCAAACTCTTGTTCAACGCCGCATTACTTTCAGGACAACTGTGCTGCATCAAACAGCGAGGACAACCTTGATCACAGTCACACCCTTCTGCTAACACCTTAGCTTTGAAAGCAAAGTCCCAGAAGCGATGAAAAATAGCCTCAGATACCCCATTTCCCCCTGGTGTTGTATCAAACCAATACCCAATTGTGGGTAAGGTATGTTGACGGTTGGGTTTGTTCACGATTAGACTATTTACCTCCTGAGTCTCACTCAAAATTAATAAGGGTACAGCCAAATTAATTTGGTGGGTAATAGAATGTAACGCAATCTGTTCGGGTGGACAAAACCATAGACAGGTATACTCACTAGGAATCTTCTTTCCATACTGCTGAATCAATTTTTCTTTGACTTGTTTAACCTGTTGAGTCAAATAGTCCTGAATCGGTTGATTAACTTCGATTTGCAGTACAGGTGCTTCCAGTCGAGTTAAATAAGGCTGCTCAAAATTCACCGTTTTAATCCGTTTCTGGATTTCAGCAAACCTTGTCCTGCGCCGACAGTCTGGACATTGAGTTTCTTTGACAGGTGTATGGTAACGCCGACATTGAAAATTTTGGCAGGTTTTGTCGTATTCTAGACTGTAGAGTGTATATCCATTAACGTAATCGGTAATTTCTCCCCAACCCAGAATTAGGCGTATTCGTCCTTCCGGAATTCTGGTTGGCAAAATCTTCGGTTCAGCTAAGTAAGATTTGAGTTCAATCTCAGTTTCTTGTTCCGCACGAGTTAACTGCTGGGGATCTTCAGCTAGAGGTTTTAAAATTGCCTGTTGCTTTTCCAAATCCAGACTTTGACAAGAATACCAAACCCGATCGCCCCAAGGTGACTGATGCTGATAAATTGCCTCAGGAAAGACTTCTCGCTGGGCGTGTTTTTCATCCAATTCCTCAAATTCTTCCCCCGTCTGTTGATCCACTAATGTCACCGTAAAATGGTTCGTTCCTCGCATTTGCACGTCTTTATGGGGATAAGGTTTCGTCCACAATTGCTGGTGACGAGAGAGGGATAACTGGTGTTGATTCATCAACTGAATAGCAATGTCTGCGGCGGACTGACCAAAATACTGATAGAATTTCTCCAACGGAATCCCACTCTCACAAGCCCCACAAAGTAAATGCTGTTTGAGGAAGACTTGATAATCGGGATTACATACCGCACTTTCAACTTCACCTCTTAACAATAAGTCCGGGTTATTCCCATAAAAATAATCCAAGGCGTTTTGGGCAATGGGCAGAAAAATCACTAAACCAGGGCTTTTCCGTCCCGCCCTTCCTTGACGTTGACGTAACTGCATCAGTGAACCGGGATAACCACGTAGTAAGCAACAATCCAGTTCCGGAATATCAATCCCTGCTTCTAAGGCTGAGGTAGCCAGAATAATGCTAATTTCTCCCGCACTCAGTTGCTGAATAATTTGGCGACGATGATCAGATTTAAGGGAACCATAAAATATCCTCACTTGGGATTTAAGATAACCTTGTCCCCGTTGCTCTAAATGTTCTTGGATCTGATTTAATAGGGATTTGAGGGCAACGCGACTATTACAAAAAACAATTCCCTTCAATCCTTGATCTAACCAAGCTAAGACAATCGCACAAGATTCAATATTGGCATACTTAGATGGTGCTAAACAGAGGGTAGTCCGCGCCGCCGTTGCTGCACCACTGTTCTCGATTAGATACAGATTTCCCTCTCTTCCACTAAAGGTTTCGGCTAATTCCCCTGGATTGCCAATCGTCGCCGTGGCAAAGATATGTTGTAATTGAGTGGAATCTCCACCACTTTGATCGATCGCTAATCGTAATCGTCGCATTAGATTGGCAAAGTGGGCACCAAAACTACCGCGATAAGTATGGGCTTCATCAATTACCAAATAACGCAGATTTCTCAGAAACCCTTGCCACGATTGCCATTGAGGTTTAAAAACTTTAAAAAGTTGATGGTGGAGTAAGTCAGGGGTGATACAAATAATTTGCGGCGATTGTTCCAATAATTTAATCCGTTCAGCCATGGGAACATCTCCCGTCAGCATCACTACATTAATCCGCTGAAACTTCGGGATCAGGTCAATAATGTCGTGAATTTGCCGCAACTGATCCACCGCCAACGCCTTTAAGGGAAAAATAAATAGGGCGGTGGCGTGGGGATTGATCAGACAGGTTTCCAGAATCGGGAGAAGAAACGCCAGAGTTTTGCCACTGGCTGTTGGGGTGGAGAGTAAAATATCCCCCCCTTGACGCAACGCCTGTAATGAGGCGTATTGATGAGACCATAGAGAGTTGATGCCAATGGTATTTAAGGCGTAGTGGAGAACCTTGGGTAAATCCTGGGGTAAGGGTTCCGCCTTTTCCTGGGAAGCGGGAGTAATTTCTAAGGCGGTTAACTTTTCCGCATCGAGTAGGCTTTGAGCGATCGCCCGAAATGCAGGGGGTTGAATCGCGGCTATTTCGGCTTCACTGATTTGGGGGGTTACCGACGGAGACGATGCAGGGGTTGAGGATAATCGAGGATGGCTGGGTTCAATTGACTCATGCTGTCGAATTTCTTGGTAGGCGCATTCCAGATGGGTTTCTATCTCGGCTCGTTGCTCGGGAAACGCGGCGGTGTAGAAGGTTAAAGCGGCTTCCAATCGTTGAATGGCTTGGCGTAGGTTCCGAATGCGATCGCCTTTATTCCGCTCTAAATAAATTAACCCTAAATAATAGTTAGTTTCCGCCCAATCCTGGGGATCATCAGCCTGAGTGAAAACCTGAGCGGCAATTTCGTAGCCAATGCGGACAATTTCCAGATGATCCGTGCGATCGCCGCCAGGAAACTGGTTAATAAACTGACTAATTCCCCGCAGGCGTCTCGCCAGATCCGGCTTGTGACGATCATCCAATTCAGCCAACGTTGCGATCGCCCATTCCTGTAGCACCAGGGCAAACGTCTGATTCAGCTTATCAGAGTTCTGTGCCAGGAACGTATGCACCACAGATACATCCTCGTTGCTGGGGAAAGTAATCAACAACAATTGGTGGAGAAACGTCTTCAGGGTTTCCCAGTTTGGATCAGCCATGATCTAAGCCAGCATTCTGCCAGCGCGTTATTCCTATCAAGTCTGCTTGTTCAATTATTGTACAGATACATTTAACCCGGAAAAATCTGGCTATTGCTGGAAGTTTCTGAGTACGGCACAATCTGGAATGAGACGATCATGCCAGATGCGGAGGTATCTCTCCAGGTCCTTCAACAGAATGTTGAAAGCGCCATTGATATCACGCCCAATCGCGTGACCACAAGAGGGACAGACAAAATGTTTGTTGCCTCCTAGTTTTGTGTGGATATGACCACACTTTGAGCAGGTTTTACTGGTGTACTCTTCCGTTACGTCTACTACAACACAGCCATATTTAG
>NZ_JBKHHI010000420.1:0-5773 GCF_046539235.1 Coleofasciculus sp. | reverse complement strand
CTGTTCCCTGTTCCCTATTCCGAGCGAATATTCCGTCTAAAGGCTGACGTTATTGACTCGTTAGATTCTTTAAGATTATTGTGATATACCCTAAACCCTATTATTTTCTCAACTTGTAGATATCATAACTATTCGGATTATGTCTTATCTGATTGCCGTATTGCCCAATCGAACGCAAGCAGAAGCGGCTTCCTCTGCCTTGGTCAAAAATGGTTTATCAACGACTCAAGTTAGTATCATCGGTGAAGGCTATCAAAGCGCTGATGAATTTGGCTTGGTTGAACCCAATCAACAGGCGACTCAACAAATCATCCGCTTAGCCTATTGGCTGATTCCCTTTGGATTTGTCGCCGGTTATATCTTCAATGTCCTTACGGGTATCGCTATTTTTCCTGGTGCGAGTAGCCTTCTCAATCACATTATCGCGGGAATTCTCGGCGCTATTGCTGGAGCGCTAGGCGCTCTTCTGGTTGGTGGTGGCGTTGGTATAGCCATTGGTGGGGGTGATGCTTTGACGTATCGCAATCGCATCAATGCGGGCAAATATTTGATTGCGGTAAAAGCACCGGAGGATTTAATCCGCCAAGCCACTCGTGTGCTGCGCCAATTTGAACCTGAAACAATGCAGGGCTATAAAGAGCCGACTTCAGTATAAATCGAAATAGTTCTGAAGTTAGCTTTATCCGGTGAGAAGCCTCACGCCACAATTTCAAATTTGGCGTGACTATAAAAAACGCCGGAACCATTACCAGAAGGTAATGCTCAAGGAATCCTCCACTGTACACTTGACTTGGCTGGTAGGGGAACATCACATACGATAACTCTCCCCTAGGACAGAAGCGCTTTTCCGGCTCTTTGTTTAAAGTTAAGTTCAGTAATAAAGATTTGGGTTACTCAATTAGCTCCAAGAGCCAACGACAAGTCGTTGCTTAATTGGTGAGTACCCCTTGATTGATAATGAGCAGGATGAACACGTATGACAGCTACACAAACAAAAAATAAACTTTATGATATCGATAAGATCCGCCAGCAGGCGCGTCAGTCTATTGAAGAGGGAGCCGTTACTGAAGATTATCCCCTAGATCGCGAACAAGCTTGTCATTTCCTCAACGAAGCGCTAGCCACGGAAATTCTATGTGTAATGCGCTACCGTCACCATCAGGTTATTGCTAAAGGAATTAATTATCCTCAGGTTGCGGCGGAGTTTGCGGAACACGCTGAACAAGAACAAGAACATACGATGATGCTCGCCGAGCGGATTGACCAGCTTGGAGGTGATCCGGATTTTAATCCGGCGACAATCATGGAGCGCTCATCTACGGAGTATGGTAGCACGGGTGCCAATATTGAGTTGACTCAATTGATCAAAGAGGATTTAGTCGCCGAGCGGATTGCTATTGAAGTTTATCGCAAGTTAGTCGGCTTTTTTGGTCATGCTGATCCCACAACTCGTCATATAGTTGAAAGCATTCTGGAAGATGAAGAAGATCACGCTAGTGAACTTGCTGATCTGTTAGCGGCTATCGATCCCAGAAATAAACCGAGCTAATCGATTGGTTCTATTGGGCGTGCGATCGCGCCATTTCAGATAAAAATAAAAAGTATCCCGTGCTACCAGAATCACCAACTGGGTGCGGGATTCTTCCCTGATGACCCAAATAGTTTTGTATTCAGCGTTACCAGCTAACTTAACTCAATATTCATTCTTTAGATAGAAGAAATTGCATTAAAGACATTGATAATCTTAAGCTCTGGAAGCTCAAAAGCTCTAGCCTAGAGATGGCAATATTGAAGAATGTCATCCATGATTAAAGATCCAGTAACAGACTTGCCCAAAAAAGATGACTGGTTTTTGGAAAAAACATCAAAATACGTTTCTTGCTTCCTTAGAGCGGTTGGGTTTAGCTTGGTGGCTGAAAATCGTCACAGATAATCCCCACTATACCTACTACTTTGGACCTTTTGGCAGTGGCAAACAAGCTAAACTTTACCAATCCGGATATATCGAGGATTTAAAGCAAGAAGGCTGTCAAATCCGAGTAACTGAACTAAAGCAAGGTCAACCCCAATTGCTTACCATTTCAGAAAATGAACCCGTTAATAATTTTAAATGCGGCATTTTCAATTTTGTCTATAATTCAAAACGCTTTTCTTAGTCCGATTACAGAAAATAAATAATTTTCCGGCAAAGACTTTTGATCAATCGAATACTTAACCCAATCTATTGAAACTTTTATAAAGAGGATACTTGCCGATGGAAAGCTTTGATTATGTCGTTTTGGGAGCCGGACTCGGTGGACTTTCAGTCGCCGCCTGTTTGACACGGCAAGGATACCGAGTTGCTGTCTTAGAAAAGCATTATTTACCCGGTGGCTGTTGTCATAATTTTGACTACGGTGACTACAATTTTTGTGCGGATGTACATTATATCGCCCAATGCGAATCCGATCGCACAATTAGTCGATTTTTGAATTTTATCGACCGGGATATTCCCTTTAATTTGCTCAATCCCGATTGTATTGACCGAGTAATTACCCCAGAGGTTGATTTTAAAATCCCTTTAGGTTGGGAAACATTCCGCGATCGCCTAATCTCCACCTTTCCAGAAGAAACAGAGGCAATTAACCGCTATTGTGACGAAATCAAGACATTACATGAACAGCTACGTCGATTAGTCGTGGATTTTCCCTGGTATGATCGCAAATGGTCAGATTGGTTAAAGTTACCCAAATATTGGAATCTGTTCTTAAAACGAACTTGGACGCTACAAGACCTCTATAATCATATCGGTTTATCCCCAAAATTACAAGATCTGTTGGCGGGTCAAAGTGGGGATTATGGTTTACCTCCAAATCAAATTGCCCTGTTCCCCCATACCTCTTTAGTCCGGGATTATGCCGCAGGCGCTTACTATCCCAAATATCACTTTAAGCATTTTGTAGACACGATTGTTGAGGCGATTGAATCCACGGGGGGTGTGGTTAAATGCTCGACTCCCGTTGAACATATCCAGGTGGAAAAGGGTCAAGTTCAAGCGATCGTTGCTGGCGGAGAAACCTATCAAGCCAAAACCTATATCAGTGATTTAGACCCCAAGTTAACCGTGCAACTGATGCAGGATGAGCAAGCATTAAGTCAGCGAGAACGCAAACGCCTCACCGATTATGAGTATTCCTGTAGTGCCTTCAATATTTACCTGGGTTTAGATGAACGATTTGACCCAGAACGCTATGGAATTGGCAACTGGAATGTTTGGTATTATCCCAAAGGGAAATTAAATCAAGCCTACCAGGAACAACTCGAAGATAACTTTGAGAAGCCCTGGATTTTTCTCTCCTGTCCCACGATGAAATCAAGGGAACCCGGAATGGCACCAGAGGGTCATCATGTGTTGGAAATTAGCACGATCTGTCCTTATCAGCCGTTTAAACAGGTTCACGAAACCGACTCCAAAGCCTACAAACAGAAAAAGCGGCACGTCTATGAGAAATTAATGGATAATGTGCAAGATTTAGTCCCCGATATCGATAACTATATCCGGATGAAAGTCTTTGGTACACCGACGACAACGGAGTATTATTTAGGTCAACCGCAAGGAAATATTTATGGGGCAAAACTTATTCCCAAACAGGTTGGTTTAAATCGGTTGGGATATCAAACCGAGTTACCTAACCTATTTTTAGTTGGCGCTAGTGCAGGTTATCCTAGCGTACCCGGAGTGATTGGCAATGGCATGAACGTGGCTGAATTGCTGACTGGAAAACTGGTTTGGGATCGAACTCGTGTTCCTGAATTGCCTGAGGTTCATCCTGCTTTCGCTAATGCTTAGTAGAGACGTTGCATGCAACGTCTCTACAATGCTAGGAATCTCCCTTAACCATATCCTGCAATCTCAAGGCATCTTGGGCAGCATAGCCATGTTCATCGTTATCAAAATAACAATAAACATCTCGTCCCTCTTTTTTCCAGGTTGAGAATGCTTCTGCCCATCCAGCTAGGGTTTGGCTATCATATTGACCTTGATAGTCACCTTGGGGTCCATGGAGTCGCAAATAAACGAAATCTGCCGTTACTTCTTTTGGGGAAAGATAACCGCCTAAATCATAGAGACAAAAGGCTACCCCATGTTCGGCTAGGATGTCGTAGACTTGGGAATTATGCCAAGTGCGATCGCGGAATTCAAAGGCATACCGATACTCAGGATCAAGCGCCGCCAAACAATCGCGCAGTCGTTGGGGATTACAATGCCAGCGGGGAGGTAACTGAAACAGAATTACGTCTAATTGTTCCCCTAATCCATTAACTCGTTCCAGCAGATTCGACACCGTTGCTTGAGCATCCTTAAACTTTTTCTTATGGGTGATATATTGGCTGGCTTTCAGGCTAAATACAAAGTCATCGGCAACGGTATCTCGCCACTGTTGCAATGTTTCTGGTGAAGGTAGCTTATAGAAGGAGTTATTAATTTGGGTTTTTGCTGCATCCAGTTGCCATTGTCGCCACACCCGCTTTGATTCTGTCGTGCTTACATTCATATCCCAAACAGCGCTAAATCATCAATCCGATGTTCCCACACCCAGTCAATTCCTTCCGCCGCTTCATAACCCAAATAACCGCTGTCGAAATAGCCGCATAGAAACAGAATAAAACGGATATTATTGCCATAGTTGCTCTTCAACTGAGCCATTTTAGCCGTTAAGAGTTGGGAGAGCGATCGCTTACGGGCTTCCACCCCATTCCTCCATCACCAATTCTCTGCGTTTGTCAAGATTAGTGGACCTTAGGGTTAAGCAAAGAGGGAACAGGGAACAGGGAATAGGGAACGGGGAACGGGGAACAGGGAATAGGGAATAGTAAAGAATGTCCTAACCTGTCTTAGTACCGCTATATTTTATACCTGTGGGTATTGGTGTCTGAAAACCGGGTGATCGGGGTGGATTTTATTCGTAAGTGGGTGGACACAATTAAAGTTAACGGTTGAGATTAGGGAACTCTTAACAGGGAACAGTAAGGGTTTGAGGGCGATTTACTTGCACTTAATACAGTACCGTTTTATGCCAGTCCGACTACTTACCCACTTTTTTGGTCAAACTATGGGATAATTCGGTTTATACTATAAAAATCAACATCAACAGGGCTTGGTTCCCTTAACTTGTGTTAACTCAACCTTGCTGGTTTGCCCACCATGGGTTTTGGGATTATTTGGTAATATTCGATACCTAAATTCCCCTTAGCTGAAGTTCAGCACAATCCCTTTACTCGCTCAGGAGACGTTTGCCATGATTACTCTAGGCTGGTTCACTCGCCGTTGGCAGTCTTTGGTTGTCGGTAGTGTGGCGTTTGTGGGGATGTTCTCAACTGGGGGAAATGAGGGAGTCGTCGCCCAGGTGATACCCGATGATACCCTGGGGGCGGAAAGTTCTGTGGTTACTCCTGATGTGCTGATTCAGGAAATACTCAGTGACAGAATTGATGGGGGCGCCACTCGCGGCGCGAATCTGTTTCATAGTTTCTTAGAATTTAATATTGGGGAAGGGAGAGGGGTTTATTTTGCGAATCCTGATGGGATAGAAAATATCCTGTCACGGGTTACGGGGGATAATGTCTCGACTATATTGGGCAGGTTAGGGGTATTGGGTGAAGCGAATCTATTTTTACTTAATCCCAATGGGATTTTATTTGGAGCCAATGCCAGTTTAGATATAGAAGGGTCATTTTTGGGAACTACGGCAAACAGTTTCACGTTTCCCGATGGCAGTGAATTCAGTGCAAC
>NZ_JBKHHI010000419.1:0-5799 GCF_046539235.1 Coleofasciculus sp. | reverse complement strand
GTCATTTGTCATTTGTCATTTGTCATTTGTCATTTGTCATTCGTCATTCGTCATTCGTCATTTAGTCGGGGCGGGTTTAGTTACATCTGGGTGTAACTAAAAAGATAGTAGTGAAACCCGCCCCTACATAATCTCCCCTATCTTCCCCATCACCTCCCATCACCTCCCATCAACTCATCATTCCTTCATCCGTTGCTTTTTCTCTGCCTTCACATCTCGTGTTCCCGCCGCCGCGAGTTCAGCATCCATTAAGGTTTGACCGGTGGCGGCTAAGTAGACATCATCTAAACTAGGTCGAGATTGGGCAATGCCAAAGATGGGTAATCCGGCGTCTTTTAAGGATTGCTGAATGTTGGTTAATGCATCGCCTTGGGGTTTGACGACTAAGTTAAGGGAATTTCCTTGCGCCGTATTAATAATCACTTCTTGGACAAAGGGTAACACCTCCAGCTTTTCCTTGGCACTTTGGGCTTCTTCCATAGGCGAGAATTCCCGGATGCGGAGGGTTATGCGATCGCCACCCACGTTATCCTTTAACTGAGAAGGCGTACCTTCGGCAATGACAACTCCTTTGTCGATAATTGCCACGCGATCGGCTAAAATATCTACTTCTTCCAAATAGTGGCTGGTAATAAATATGGTCGTGCCCGCGTTTTGCAATTGACGCAGGAAATTCCACACCACCACCCGACTCTCGATATCAAGTCCCACGGTGGGCTCATCGAGAACTAACACATCGGGTTTATGGAGTAAGCCGGAGGCTAAATCCAGACGCTTGCGGATTCCGCCGGAGTAGGTTCCTGTCTTTTTATCGGCATAGTCCTGCAAGCCCAGCACCTCTATCATGGTATTGACGCGCTCTTTGGCAATTTTGCTGGGTAGGTGATATAAATCCGCTTGTAGTTGCAGTAACTCGCGACCCGTCAACACTTTGTCTAATGCCACTTCCTGGGCGACATAACCGATGCGACGGCGGACGGCTCTAGGATTCGCGATCGCAGAAATTCCCGATACCTCAATCTTACCCGCCTCTGGTTTACTTAAGGTACACAGACAGCGAATCGTTGTGGTTTTCCCCGCCCCATTTGGACCGAGTAAGCCAAAAATCTCACCGGGTTCGACGTTCAGGGAGATGTCCTTCACGGCTTCGACATCCCCGTAGTATTTTTTTAGGTTCTCGATTAAAACGGCAGCAGCCATATATCGTTCTATACCTGAGTTGGCTATACAAATGTGACATCCTCCCACACTATACCCGTCAAGGGTATAGTGTGGGCTTCCTTAGTCGCAGCCCTTCGACTACGCTTGGGGCGTTTTATAGTGGGGAATATGCCCAGCCCCACTCTCTTGATGTTGACCGCCGCGTTCCGATCTCTATCCCAAATCAACCCACACAAACACTCGTGTACTCGGATTGATAAATCTTTTTGAACTAGGCGATCGCAGCAAGAACATACTTGGCTTGTGTTATGAGGCTTTACTTTCACCACCAATTTACCAGCTTTCGCGGCTTTGTAATTGAGAATTGAAAGGAATTGACCCCAGCCAGCGTCATTAATTGACTTGTTTAAGCCCGATTTGGCGCTTTGTCCGTTTGGTAAATATTTCCCATCTTTGTCCTGTTTTGGCTTGTTTTTTCTTGATAAGTTTCCTGGTTTAATCTCCTCTACAAAAAACACTTGCTCATCACGATTTACCAGTTTTGTAGCTGATTCATAATGAAATTGCTTTCGCTTCCGTTGTAACTTTTGGTGATGTTTTGATATCTTTTTTGCCAACTTCCGTCGTGATGCCGACTTATGTGGCTTCCCATCTTTGCGGTTAGCCAACTTTGCCAACTTCGCCTCGGACTTGCGGTAATGTTGTTGAATAGGCTCAATCTCCCCATCCGATGCCGTCCAGAATTTTTCCAAACCAACGTCCAATCCAATGGAGTTCTCTTCTGTTGCTTCTAGCTCTGGTGGCTTTAAGCTGGGGACGGATTTGTCTTCCAATGTTAGGGTTATGTACCATCCGTCAGCACAACGCGACAGGAGCGCCGCCTTAATTGTGAATCCTTCCGGGATGGGGCGATGATAGATAAGCTTAACCTGACTTACCTTGGGAAGGTTGATATAAGCAATATCCCGTCGTGTACCGCCGTTTTTGCGCCGCTGTGGGTTAACCGCAAAACTCAGGCAATCAGCTTTTAGTTGAGGGATAGAAAGTGTCCGGTATCGCCGCACTGATTTAAAGCGAGGTTTTCCGCTTCGCTTCCCATTTAAATCACCTTTAATGAACCGATTAAACGTATCCTCTACCCGCTTGATTGCTTCTTGTATTACCTGAGAGTGAACCCCTTTGTATAAGTCCTTGTTGGATTCCCTTGACCAATGAGTAGCGCGTTTTTGACTGTAGTATGTTGGTTGGTCTTTGAGTTTTGACAAATGGGTAACAAAAATTGGACAAGCATTGACCGGAGTGCGATTACACTCCCACCAGTTAAACCGTTCCTCCAGCATTAGATTATGTATCCGACACAGTTTATACAGCCATTCGTTTAGTTGATAAACTTGATACTTATTTGGCACAATTCTATACTGGTAATTTAACTTAAATGTATCTTTGCTTCGCTTCAATTTCTATCACCTCCCTATTCCAATTATAGATCAACCTTAACCAAATACTATCCGGAAACATAAAAACAATCCTTCACTTCGTTCGAGGACATGGTTTTCTTTCAATGGCGATTCATCCCGGCGCTGACCATAAGGATACAGCGCGGGGCTTCTCACCCATAAATCTAAACAATTAGCTGTCTTTTCATTTTAAGGGGTTTGTCGGCAGTGGGGGGAGAATTGGGATGAATGCACATTTATTTCAATTTGTCAACCTGCTATGGCTTTAAATTTGTAATTGAGGTTGACAAGGACAAGGGGAGAAAGGAAGAGAGCCAATTAGCTGGGTCACGCCACTACAATTTAGCTCAATTCGACTTATTCAGGTTTAACCGAAACAAAAGAAACTGCGTAATCTGTGCTTGATTAAAATTATCATCACTGACTAATACCAAACTCTGACTCCCATCTGGCAACCGTGAACCTAGGGTCATCCCTTCCAGATTATCTAAATAAATTCCCAAAGTACTTAAATCAAGGAGCAATTTTTTCTTCACCGGATCAAGGCGAGAAATATCCCCCTTGAGACTGGCAATATTAGATGTATCGGTTGCCCCACCCAGGGTTATTTGATAAATTTGGGCGCTGAGTCCAAACAACCCATAACTCCGTTCTAAACTAAGAAAGTGACCTTCTGTATCTAATGCCACTAATTCCGATAAGCCATAATCAATTGTCCCTTTGGGGGCGGGAGCCAGTGGATACAAATGTTCCGCTACTAGCATGGGTGGCGCAATATCGCTGATTAAATAATGCAGCAGCCGAATTCGGGGAACCTCCTCTGAATCTGGGGGTAAACTATCTTGAATTAACGCGGATTCCGTTGCTGTAAATAGGCGAAAAGGATCGCCACTCGCCGCCGCTAACGTAATTGGTTCTAAGGTTAATGCTTCAAAGCCTAGGTTTTCTTGTACGCCACGGGGAACTTGTTCCTCTTCTGTAGTATTATTCGGGAGAAAACGGTCAGGAATTCGCAAGCGTTGCAACGGTTGTCCCGTTTGGCGGTCAAATTCTTGAATAAAGGGTTCAATTCCCTGACTAGGAACCCCTTCAGTGGAAATAAATACGCCACCTTTACCGGATAGGGCGATGCCTTCGGGGTCAATGGTTCCCGCCGGATAGGGTTTGCCATTTTCGTCTTTGAGAATGGTTACATCCTCCACGGTGACGGATTCAATCCCAATTTCTCCTGCCGAGTGGCGGTTAATCGTCAGCGCCAGGGTGTAAAATCGGGCGGGTGCGAGATTTGACCGATCATCGGATAGTGCCAAAAAACGATCGCGATCGCGATCATAGCTGAGGGCGGATAAGCCGCCAACGGGAGTATCCTCAAACCTCATCGGTTTAGGCAGTTGATACTCCGCCAAAAAGTCCAAGGATAAATCCAGAAACGTTCGCTGTTCGGCGGTTCTAGCGGTAGAGGGACTACAGCTCGTCGTCAACAGAGTCAATAGCGCCATCGCCACGACGAAGAGTCGAGATAATAGGCGGCGAAATCTATTGATTTTTAATGGATTTTGTGTTAATGACTGAATCATAAAAAATGTCAAAAGTCTTAGGGTAGGGGTTTCCTTGAGAAACTCTAAGTTGATTTTAAGCGTCAATGGTGATTAAGTTGGCAGATAAGATAATAATTAATCAGACTTAAGCTCTGAACTAAAGTTCTCGGAGAGAAGCCACTTTGCGTCTATGGGCTAAAAGCTCACGTCCCGTTCAAACGGGTTAAAAGTCTTTAATGTAGTAAGCTTTAGCTTACTTTAGCTTTCAGCCGGAAATTTATTTCCTGGCTCTCCTTAAAACAGTGTGGCATCTTATACAGCTTAAATTAATGAGAAAAGTTAAACTAATCTTTTGCATAGCGACGCTCTGGTTAGGGTTAAGTGGTGGAACATTAGCCCAACCCGCTGAAACAAATCCACCCAATCCCCTAGAACTGGATACCACTGGTGATCCCCTGCTTCCCAATCCCCCCGTAGAACGCCCTTTAAGCCCCTTAGAACGCCGCCGACTGAGGGAAGATCTCAATCAACTGAATAATCAAGCCGCCGCCGAATTGAGGGCGGGAAATCTAGAAGAGGCGTTTGATATCTGGTATCGAGAAATTCGCTTACGGCGAGTTCTGAGTGGACGATTAGAAGAAGTCAAAACCCTAGGGCGCGTCGGTGAAATTGCCTGGAGTCGGAATGCGAAATCTCAGGTACAGTTAATTACCAAACGCTTAGAAACCATTCAGCAAAATGCTGAGGAAGAAGGAGACTTAGAGCCAGAACTTTTACAAGCATTAGGTCAAGCTTATCGACAGGTACGAGTTCCCAGAAAAGCCTTAGCTATCTATGATAAAATTTTAGCCGATGCCCGTCAACAAGGAGATCGGGAAACTCAAGCCGAAACCTTAGAGACAATCGCCCAACTCCACTTAGCTTGGTTTGATTATCCCCAAGCCGCCGCCATTTATGAGGAATTACTAGCAATAGCTCAAGCAAGGCGCGATCGCGTGGCGGAGGTTAACTATTTACAAGAATTGCTCAACATTTATAAACAATCCCAGGAACCCGAAAACGCCCTGCGGATCAAGGAACGGTTAGTGGAAAGTTACCTCAACCAAGAAAACTACACTCAAATTCCCGCCCTAAAAATTGGGATAGGTGCCGACTACGAAGCCCTGAATCAACCCGAACAAGCCTCTCAAAGCTACCAAGAAGCTTATGTACTCGCTTGGTCATCACAACAGTTGGCTTATGCCAGTGATGCACTGGAAAAATTAGCCCAACTCTATTTATCTTACGACCAACCCGACTATGCACTCCAGGTGTACGAAACGTTGATTATTGTGGAACAACAGTCCTACAATTATTATGGGTTGATGCAGGCTTATGATCAAATGGGTCAGATTTATCTCGCCCAAAACAAGTATTCCCAAGCCTTAGACGCTTTTCAAAAAGGTCTAGAATTAGCGCGATCATTGCAGTATAGAGAAAACCATTTTGCCCGTCAAATTGAGAAAATTAATCAGGAGGAAACAACTAATAAGTAATAAGCAATAAGTCTTGTATATTTGTGTAGGTGTAGGGGCGGGTTTAGGTAATCTGTAGGGGCGGGTTTAGGGACAATTGTAGGGGCGGGTTTAGGGACAATTGTAGGG
>NZ_JBKHHI010000418.1:0-5803 GCF_046539235.1 Coleofasciculus sp. | reverse complement strand
AAATAAACCCAGGTTTGTATCTCCCCCATCAATGGAAAAATACGCCTTGCTTCCGGCGGCTAAGTCCAGAATACCCTGGTTGGCACTATTTTTAGAGTAGCGAAACAGATCCAGTGGACTGAAGATTCTGTAGCGATCAAGTGATAACGGAGCGCCTGGTCCATCAGGTTCGGAATAATAGTCTACAATATCCACACCGCTGACAAACCCCAACGCATGACCGATTTCATGAGCCGCTATTCCCACGAAATCAAAAGCATTGCTGCTAATTCCATTATCGGGATTAAAGTCGAAATTGAAGTCACTATTGAATTTAATCGTCGCATCAGTTGAACTATTATTCCCACTGAGTAAACCGAGGGCTTTGGCATTTGCTCGGTTGATATCCAGATAATAATTATTGGTGCTGGAATTATTATCCCTGATTGTATTACCCGAAAATGGATCGGTCGTCAGAAAATCAAGAAACGAACCGGTTGGCAAATTGGCGACGGCTGTAAAATCATCCGCAGATACTCGCTCATTGGTTAAGGCATTGCGAACATTAGAGTAACGATTCCCAATTGTATTACTACTCGCCTGACCTAAAATGCCAGAACCCAGGGACTCAAAACCAATGTCAATGTTGACGGTAACATTATCGGTGAATAGATCAGACCAGAGATCTCCAGCCGCTGTGAATCCATCAATCGCCTGTTGAGACGTCCCCGATGACGGACTAAAGTTAAATTGTAGGGCTTGTGCGGCGGTTGCGCCAAAACTAATTTCTACAGCAACAGCAAGAGCTGTCAATGGTGTGAGTGATCGGACATACTGACTCAGAGGTGAGAGCTTATTTGTCATGACTTGCCTAACTCAATAAGGTTTGCTCAACGATACACTCTATATCCATCCATTCAAGAACTTGGAGACATTATTCAGGTTTGCCGTTTGTCAGGTTGGTCTATTTGATTGAGTCCTGAACGGTTTACGACAATTGACCTAGATCTTTAAGTTTTTAGCTTCCTCTTGCCTCTTATCTTAAACTACATTAACAATAAAAATGGAGAGGGTCGAGTCGGGGCGGGTTTAGTTGCATCTGGGTCAGATCAGAAATGATAATGGTGAAACCCGCCCCTACACAATCAACATTTATTATTGCGGTGCGATCGCATAATCAACTAACTGGGCTACTTTTTGCCGCAGGGTTTCTAGTCCTAACCGTTTGCTAGCCGAAACAAATACCCCTTGGGGAAATTCGTCTTGGGCTAAGGCTAGGGTTTCACTGTCTACTTCGTCAATCTTATTAAACACCACTAGAATCGGTCCTGGTGTCACGGGCATGTCTGCCAAAATGGACATGACTGAACGAATATGATTTTGCCATGCGGGATGGGATAAATCCACCAGATGGATTAACGCATCGGCTTCTGTCACCTCTTCCAACGTGGCGCGGAAGGAATCGACGAGGGGGGGTGGTAATTCGTGAATGAATCCCACGGTATCGGTTAGTAGAACCGTAATCGATTCCCCAGTCTCCGCATAAGTAATCGGTAGACGTCGGGTGGTTGGGTCAAGGGTGGCAAACAATTGATCGGCGGTGTAAACTTCGGCATTAGTTAATGTATTTAATAACGTCGATTTACCCGCATTGGTATAACCGACAACAGAAATCGTTGGCACATCCTGCTTCTGGCGTCGTTGTCGCATCCGTGATCGATGTGCCTGCAACTGGTTCACCTCTTGTTGCAATCGGGCAATCCGGCGCTGAATCGCACGGCGTTCGGTTTCCAGTTTGGTTTCCCCTGGACCGCGAGTTCCAATTCCGCCTCCTAACCGGGACATGGCTTGACCTCGACCCGTGAGGCGCGGCAGCATGTATTCTAATTGGGCTAATTCGACTTGTAATTTCCCAGCACGGGATTGGGCGCGTTGGGCGAATATATCTAAGATTACTTCAGTGCGATCTACTACTCGTACCCCAGTTTGGGCTTCTAGGTTACGAACTTGGGCGGGGGATAAGTCCCGATCAAATACGACTAAATTCGCCCCTAATGTCTGCACCGTCAGGGCAATTTCCTGCACTTTTCCCGCGCCGACAACGGTTTGGGGATGGGGTTGCGATCGCCTTTGTCGCAGCGTCTGTAATACTTCCCCGCCGGCGGTTTGCACCAGTCGGGCAATTTCGGCTAACCCGTCTTCAAACTGTCCCCGACTCATATCTGCCGTCATTAACCCGACAATCAACACCCGATCTTGATCGACATCGACCTGTTGGGCGATAAATTCGCGGCGGAATTCGGCTTCAAGTCCTTCTACTAAATCAAAGAAATCTTGTTTTGTCAACAGATCCAGACTTAATGCTGGGGACATAAGCCAAGTTTGTTGACCATCTGCGTCTTGTCTGGATGACTGGGTAACCGGAATCAGGTGGGCTAAATAGGTTTCGTTCACATATCCGGTTGCGCCACCCCCCCGCCGTTCAAATCCTGACTCACTCACGGTGAGCAGGACTAGCGCATCCAAGCGCTGAATCGCCATAGCGGTTAAGTCAGCGTTACGCGGGGTGTGGGATTTGAGTTGAGTGGCAATACAGCGAATCCCACACAATCGTTCTGCACCATAGCGGGGTAACTCCAATGGGGGGATTTTGGTTTGTGTTGGGGTTCCCACTCCTACTCGAATCACCTGTCCTCGGCGATTGAGGTAAGTACATAAGGGCTGTTTGATATCAGCGCTAATCGCGGCTAACCGTTGAGCAAATTCCGGCGTGGTCAAGCGATCGCCCGGTAAGCGCTGGTGATAGAGGCGTTGCAGTTGTTTAAGCTGGCTAGGCTTTAAGCCGACAAGATTGCCATAGATCGTTTCGATAGGCGACTCCCAGTAAACTGGCTCCTGACTCTACTTTTGTTTATTTTAGATCCTCCCCGGTGTCAACGCACGAGGATTCCTTACCAGCCAATCCAAATGTAGGGGCGGGTTTAGGAACTCATGTAACGGGGAAATCACTACATTTCATTCAAAACCCGCCCTGCCAAAATTTTTAACCCAACCAATAACTTCGTGCCTACTACGAACCCATTGTTTTTGTATTATTCTGGTGGCATTATTGCACAAGAGGAGGGCGGGTTTTGTTGTTCATTTATTGGTTAGGTAGGGCGGGTTTTGTTTTTCAGTTAGTTCTGAGTAGCCGATTTTAGTCCCTAAACCCGCCCCTACAAATTGTTCCTTGACGACTAATACCAAGTTGCATTCAAAGATATAACTTTCCCTGCCCCTGCTTCCCCTGCTTCCCCATCTCCCCCATCTCCCCCATCTCCCCTCTTGACAGGTGTGTCTAGTGTGATGTAAGTTAAATATAACTAAATCGTAATTTAGTGAACAAATAATACCAAACAGTCCAAGGGAGATGAGCTGATGTTATTTCGTCAATTATTTGACAGTGAAACCAGCACCTATACCTATCTCATCGCTGATTTAGCCACAAAAGCCGCGATTCTGGTCGATCCGGTCAAAGACCAGGTTGATCGCGATCGCAAACTCCTCGATGAGTTGGGATTAACCTTGCAGTATTGTCTGGAAACGCATATTCACGCCGATCACGTCACCGGAACAGCGCGACTGCGCGAGTTGACTCACTGTCAGGGTGTGGTTCCTCAAAATGCCTCGGCTGCTTGTGCTGACCGCTTTCTGGCGGATGGTGAGGTGTTAATGGTGGGTTCAGTTGAGATTGTTGCGATCGCCACACCGGGTCATACCAATAGTCATAACGCCTATTGGGTGAATCGCGATCGCGTCCTCACGGGGGATTCGCTGTTAATTCGGGGATGCGGTCGAACTGATTTCCAAGGCGGTGATGCAAGCACATTATTTAATTCCATAACTCAAAAGTTATTTAATTTACCCGCTGAGACGCTGGTGTATCCCGGACATGATTATCGCGGACATACCGTATCCACGATTGGCGAAGAACAGCAATGTAATCCTCGATTAGCCAATCGCGATCGCGCCAGCTTTATCGAATTGATGAATAACTTAAATCTTCCTGATCCGAAAAAGATGATGGAAGCGGTTCCTGCTAATGAACGCTGTGGAAAAGTAGCGGTTAAAGCATAAAGAAACAGGGATTCCTGTAAACATCTACACCAATACATTAAGTTAGACAAGTTCGGCACATAGATAAGGAGAAAAACTCATGGTTTTAACTAATGCCAACAATCTACAAGAAATTAATGCCCAAACCTTAAAACAATGGCTGGATCGTCAACAAGTGATGCTCATTGACGTGCGGGAACCGGGAGAATATGCCAGTGAACATATTCCTGGGGCAAAATTAATGCCACTGTCTAAGCTTGCTCCCGGCGAGGTTAAACCGGAAACAAATCAACAGGTTGTATTATACTGTCAAAGCGGGAATCGCTCGAAACAAGCCGCCCAAAAATTCTTCGAGTCGGGATTTGAATCGGTGAATCATCTTCAAGGGGGATTACCAAGCTGGAAATCCGCCGGATATCAAACTCAGGTCAATAAAAATGCGCCAATTAGTTTATTCCGACAAGTGCAAATTGTGGCAGGTACATTAGTGTTTACTGGAACCGTATTAGGCGCTTTTGTCTCGCCTTGGTTTTTAATCTTGAGTGGTTTTGTTGGTGCGGGATTAGTCTTTGCGGGCGTCAGTGGAACTTGTGCCATGGGGATGTTACTAGCAAAACTACCTTACAACCAACGGGTTTAGTTTACTGTTCAGGGTGCATCGTTTATCGTTCATGGGGTGCATCCTATTAATGTAAAAAATCAACTTAGCTTGCTTCTCAGGCAAGCGAGTATGATAAATTACAAATGACCAAGGACATAAGACAAATGGGAACTTGGATAATTGGGTTAATTCTTGCCGCCGGAATTGGTATTAGTTTGGGGTTAATGGGTGGCGGCGGTTCGGTACTAGCCTTGCCTATTTTAGTGTATGTGATGGGGGTGGAAGCGAAAAGCGCGATCGCAATGACATTGGTAATCGTGGGAACCGTTAGCTTGATTGGAGTTATTCCTCACTGGCGACGAGGGAATCTGAATTTCAAAAAGGCGTTTATGTTCGGCGCGGCGACGATGTTGGGCGCATATTTTGGGGCAAAGTTAGCCTTTTTTGTCAGCGGAACATTCCAGCTTCTTTTATTTGCGGTAATGATGATCATTGCGGCGGGATTCATGATCCGCAAAAGCAGTAAACCGACTAAACCCGATAATGACTTGCAGTATTATCCTCAACCTGTGTGTAAATATTGTTGGTTGTGGATGCTAACTGAAGGGTTAGGTGTGGGCGTATTGACGGGTTTAGTCGGGGTTGGGGGTGGATTCGCGATCGTTCCAGCATTGGTATTATTAGGAAATACGCCGATGAAGGAAGCGGTGGGAACGTCATTACTAATTATTGCCTGTAACTCAGTGGCTGGATTTCTGGGATATTTGGGAAAAGTTCCCCTAGATTGGGGGTTAATGGGTTCATTTATTGTGGCGGCAAGTGTGGGAATTATAGTTGGTGCATATTTGGCACAGTATGTCAAAGCTCAACAGTTACAGAAAGCCTTTGGTTATTTTTTAATTGCCGTAGCCGCGTTTATTTTAGTTCAAAATCGTCAGGTGCTCACATCAGAACAGGATCAGACGGAATCAAGTAGGAAGTCAGAAGTTCAGATAGCTTATCGATAGATTTCCGGTGTTATAGGTGTTCGTTGGCACTTGATTTTTTTGGTCGTTTCCGGTATTATTTCATCATGGGAAAATGTGCCGTCCTATAGACCTAAATTCCCCCAACTTGGTATCGTCAGGT
>NZ_JBKHHI010000417.1:0-5831 GCF_046539235.1 Coleofasciculus sp. | reverse complement strand
AACCTTTAATTGTATCGGGTCGCCCGGTGTAAGATATGGGGAAAAATCGGGTACTAGATACCTTTTAACCCTGGTAGGGGCGACCCGCCGCATTCAATTAACATTACCTAACCTTTAATTGTATCGGGTCGCCCACCGCCGGGTATTGGTAATGATCTAACACAACATTGGGACAGGGGCGAGTCGATATAGGTTAATTCTTACACCACCTAAGATATGCAGCGACTCGCCCCTACAACCGCGATAATTCCAATAATTCCGATAATCGCCATAATCCCGATAATCCTGGAAATGGATGCCAGTGTACAAGCCACTTAGGTGGATGTAGCCAATTTTGTTGTAGTTTAGGCGTTATGCGATCGCGCCGATTGTATCAAAATTGACATAGAAACCCAAACCGTAGGGGTTTGGTTTCCAAACCCCCTGAGTTATAATACATCCGCAAACGCGGGACGCAATTTCTGATAACACCAAAGCCCCACGCCAAACACTACCCCAGAAACGCCAAACGCGACTACCCATTCTAACCCATGTTCAACTGAACCCACTAATACCAAATCCCGATAAACCTGAGCAATCACAGCTAGAGGATTCAACCAAAACACCCAATCCCGTAACCCTTCTGGAATCACCGAAGCGGGATAGACAATCGGCGTCATATAAAACCAAAGATTCAAAATCACCCCCAGCGTCTGGGGAATATCTCGCAAAAATACGGTTAACCCAGCTGCCAAATATCCTAACCCGGCGGTTAATAACAACTGGGTTAACCAAACTAAAGGCAATAACGCTAATGTGGCATGTAATGTTCCTGAAGATATGGCAACTAACACAATCAACGCGGCTAACCCTAAGGCACTTTCAATAAATGTCGATAATACAGGAACCAGTGGTAATAGTGCCAAAGGAAACACCACCTTTTTTACCAAATTGGGTTGTCCGACTACCGAACCCGCCGATTGTGTTAACCCCCCAGTAAAAGCAATCCAAGGCAATAACCCGGCAAACAACCATAAGCCAAAGGCAATATTGTTATCAGCCGGTAATCCTTTCAGACTTAGCTTCACCTTCAGGACAATGGAAAACACGTAGGTATAAATCAGCAACTGAGACAGTTGATTAAGCAGGGGCCACAAATTCCCCAATACCGAACCCTTATACCGTGCCTCCAAATCCCGGCGCACTAATGTCCGCAGTAGGTCAAATTTGACCCACCACTGCTCATTTATGGGCAACCAGCGCCTAACTTTACCGGCTTTCCGAATCACGCCTCGCATTGGCTTTAGTATCACGTATAACTTTAAACACTTTATCCTACACCCATACTTTTCCTGAAGCTGATTGAAGCGGAATTGGTAATAATTTTTACTTCCTGATCCGCTTTTCTCATGATTCTGTAGATGTCAAGTTACTTACACAAATCTTAATAAAAAAAACTAGCTGTCAATTATTGCGATCGCGAATCGCTATCATCTGAGTTAATTGATCAAGCTGGAGTTCGAGTGCGATCGCCTGCCCGATACGTTATGCTGCGGCAAGCCATAATAATAAAAAACGAAATACTATACCATTAGCTATTCATACTTCTCAACTATGACATTCTATCGCTGGCTGCCTATCTTTTCCACCGTGATTTGCCTCGTTGCCCCAATCTCCAATCCAGCAACGGCACAATCATCCTCACCGTCTGAAAATAGCTGTCCAGCACCTGCCCTTTCGCGCTTGCAGAAACACAAAGTAGCGCCCGGTGAAACGTTGAACAGTATTGCTGAACGATACAGTCTGATCCCAGAAACCTTAGCAGAACTCAATCCTAGCATGTCAGGAAAATCCATGCCCGTGGGTCGAGAGATTCTGATTCCTCCCTTTAATGGAATTCGGGTGCAAGTTCCGGCTGGGGCTAGCTGGCAAGATTTAGCAGAGGCCTATGGTATCCGCGCTGATATTTTATTTGAAGTCAATGGCTGTTCGTCACAACCCCCCGATGTGGTTTTTGTCTCAGGGGTGAATTGGGTACTGGCAAATCGTAAACCTGTGGAAAACTATACCGGATTTGCTGGTTATCCCTTGCCCACCTTAGCGCCTATGGGGTTTAATTACGGTTGGCATCAAAATGACGATGGACAAACTCAGTTTCATAGTGGGATTGATTTACTGGCAGACCCTGGAACCACGGTGTTAGCCGTAGATTCCGGTACAGTTGCCTTTGCGGGTCAACAGGGAACCTATGGTAATTTAGTTGTGATCAATCACCAAGGTGGACGCCAAACCCGGTATGCTCATTTAAGTCGTCTTTCGGTGAGAACGGGTCAACGGATCAAAGCGGGAACACCGTTAGGGGCGGTAGGTACTACAGGAAGTCCGGACATTGACCAACCTCATTTGCATTTTGAAGTTCGCTTCAATGCGCCTGCGGGTTGGGTAGCGCAAGACCCAGAGTTACATTTGACGGCAAGACCGATAAATGACGAATGACGAATGACAAATGACGAACTTTATCATATCATTACGTCGCAGCGGAGCATTGTTGCTGTCAGTGGGTACGGTCAGCTTCTTGTGCGGTATGGGTTATGGTGTTGTCCAAAGCTATCCTGAACCCCCAGCAGAACCAATCATTCAACCTCAATCGGATATCCCCACAGAACCGCCGCCGCCGAATGTGACGGTTCAGATTAAAGCCGTGGGTGATATTATTCCGGGTACGAATTATCCTCAGAATAAACTGCATCCCAATAAAGCGGTTCTCTTTCAAGCCGTTCAACCCAGCTTGCAAGGTGCTGATTTATTATTTGGTAATTATGAGAGTACTTTAACGAATTATCCCTATTCTGCTAAGTCGATAGGGGGATTAATTATCGCCTTTCGCACGCCGCCTGATTATGCCTCTTTGTTAAAAGAGGTGGGCTTTGATATTATGAGCGTTGCCAACAACCATTCTTATGATTTCTCACGTCAAGGATTTGCAGATACTATTAATAATTTGGAACAGGCTGGAGTTAAAGCATTAGGCGAAAAGAATCAAATTTTATATGCTAACATCAATGATCTATGGATTGCCTGGATTGGTTTTAGTTATTTTAATTATCACAATTCGCTGAATGATTTGCCTGCCGCTATAGCGTTAGTGGAAGAAGCCAGTCAAAATGCCCATATCGTGATTATTTCCGTCCATGCAGGGGCGGAAGGCACTGGGGCGATGCATGTTCGCAATCAAACGGAGTATTTTTTTGGCGAAAATCGCGGCAATTTGGTTAAGTTTTCCCAGACGATGATTGACCACGGCGCTGATTTAATTCTCGGACATGGACCTCATGTTCCTAGAGCATTAGAACTGTATAAGGGGAAATTAATTGCCTATTCTTTGGGCAATTTTATGGGGTATCGGACTCTCTCGACTCAAGCTCAATTGGCGTATTCTTTAGTATTAGATGTGGAGTTGGATAACCAGGGTGATTTGGTTTCGGGTCAAATCATTCCAATTATGTTAAATCATCAGGGGATTCCTTATCCGGATTCCCAAGGGCGCACGATTCGACTGATGCGCCAGCTTACTCAGAGTGATTTTCCTAATACTCCTTTACAGATTGATTCAACGGGTAAAATTATGCCTCAGTAATGGTCATTGGTCAAATAATTATTCACTTGGAAAGGGCGGGTTTAGTTACATCAGGGTCAAACACAAAGGATTATAGTGAAACCCGCCCCTACAGATTAAAAAACTCACGCGCCAGGTTCCCTCGAAGGTCATGAAGGGTCAAAACTATTTCATTATTCATCCTTTTTTTGACTCGAATCTTTCCCTTCAGAGAATCGTTCTTTGAGTTTATCACCAGCGGCTTTGGCTTGGTCGGTGAGATTATCTGTAACCTGGGGAACACCTTGTTTTAGGGATTCTACATGCTGAAGGGTTTTCTTGTAGTCACTGCGAATAAATTCTGCGGCTTGACTCATGCGTTCATGGACGCCTTCGGTATATTTCTCACTGTTTTTTACTGCTGCTTCTAGAACAATGATCCGCTTTTTGCCCACACTAGAAACGGCGGCGGGTGCAAGGGTATAAATCCCGTCCATTATTCCTTGCCAACCACTGGAGGAATATAAGTAATTAACGACGGCTCCGGTTTCGGGTTCAATTATATAATCAACCAGTTTGCCGACTTTGTTTCCCGCATCTGTCCAAACTTCTACACCAATGCGAGAATCGAGGGGTTCAAGGGTTTCCGACGCGGTTTCTTCCTTAATGCTGTTGACAAGAATACTATCGCTGCCAATAGTATTGACTTGTTCCCAGGTAAAGTGGTGTTTTTTGCCGCCGAGAAACCCGGACTTGCAGGTTAACCCGACTACGCGGTGGGCTTGCAAATCAAGCCATAGCTGTATCACTCGACCGACTTCTTCAGCGGTATGACGATTTAAGACTAATCGGTTTAGGAGTTCGCTTTGCTTGAGAACTTCGGCTTTTGCGGACATCAGATACCTCGCTTGGGTTATTCTTGAGACAATGTGACTTGCTGTTCGATCAAGTGCTTTGTGTTGTGTATTTAAATTTTAGCTGACAACGGATGCGATTATTTTTAATTTTAGCGGTTGTTATCGCCATCTTAGCAATTATTTTTGCGTTGCAAAATGCTGTGCCTATCGCCGTTACTTTAGGGATTTGGCGAGTCGAGATATCTTTGGCGTTAGTTCTCGTCTTAACGCTAGGGGTTGGCGTTGTGGTGGGATTATTGGTATCGGTACCATCCCTGATGCGGCAAAATTGGAAACTTGCTCATCAGAAGCGACACAACAAAGACTTAGAGGAAGAATTAAATGAGCAAAATCAGCAACTAGCGAATCAGCAAAAACGGATTGAATATCTGGAAAATAGTTTAAAGTTCAATCGGGATTCTTCTGAATCAACTGATCGGGATTTAAATGCATAGGCTGTTTAGGGGAGAGGTTTTGCCTTGTGTATCCCTTTACCTTGATCTGACCTCTCCCTAACCCTCCCCTCGTCAAGGAGAGGGAACCAGAAAATCGAATAGCTTGAGGTTTCCCCCTACAGAGAATCTTACTTTTGGTCGGGATCTGGAAAACCTCTCTCCAACAAGGAGAGAGGCTTTGAATTCTCCCCCTTCCGTGCACAAAAAGTGAAGCATTCTCTGGTCTCCCGGAAGGGGGATCTAAAAGGGAAGGGGGCTAGGGGGTTAGGTTTGATATCGGTTTTTCTAGATGGCGTGATTAGAATCCTTGGTTATTTATACCAAGGAGAAGTCAATTTTCCTTGAACAGCGAGTTAAACTGGGCTTTAAGCGATGGCATATCGGCGATTCGTGACACCAGTACACTAGCGTTCCCGGCATCCTCTAGACGATCTTTCCAATAGCGAATCCGATCTGGGTGATTCATCCAGAATTGAATCACGGTGTCCACCGCTCTATCCATATTCCATCCCTTCTGAGTGGGAACGGTTTCAACCGATTCTAAGAAGGCATCCAAGGTACATTGATAGGTTCCCAAATATTCAACGCCTGGGGGAGTTGCCTTTTCACCGATCCGCTGTTGATGATTAAAAAAGTCCAGGATAGGCGAAACGCCAAGGATATCAAATGTATAGTTCATGGAATTTAGCCTCTACTTTTACAACCGTTATCCCCAATTTTAATCAAATAAGTTGAGTCTAGATTATCATTGTGAACAGTTTTATGAAAATTTTATTTAACGATCGAGGGTAAGTTAAAGTAAGTTGTGAAATTAGCACTCAATGCCATTGAGTGCTAATAAAAACCAGAACCAATTCGGTAGTTGAGCAACAACTGAAAGAGCCAATGAGCAGCAAAACCTTAACG
>NZ_JBKHHI010000416.1:0-5836 GCF_046539235.1 Coleofasciculus sp. | reverse complement strand
ATCTAAAAGGGGGACGGAAGGGGGATCTAAAAGGGAAGAGGGGGATCTGAAGGGGAACTTTGATCTACTGTACTTTATTACAGCGCAAAGCGCTGTATCTGGCTCTGGTTTTGAGGATTGTCTATTGATCGACTTGTGCTAGCAAACGGTCTAGCCAGTAGGGGGGTTAGGCGGGGGTTTAATCAAGACAATAACCCTTCAATAAAGTATCCGCCGTAACCCACCAATGTCTTGAGCAATGATGCATTATCAATGGTGCGTTACGCTACCCTACCCTACCCTTCGGGAACGCTGCGCGAACGGGAACGCTGCGCGAACGCTCTCCTCACGATGGCGGACTGACACAGCTAAAATGGTGGAATAGATTTGGTTCGTAGTGAGGGATGCGAGCCCTCTCCAGCTAGGCGGAGAGAGAACTAAAGTTCTCACTACAAACAAAGTCCTATTTTAGGTGTGCCACGCCACTACTGGCTTGCATTACAAGGCTTTGCGCTAATTTCCTTAAGAGATTTTTTGCTTAAAACCTTTCGTTGTCGATTAGGGGGGATACTAAGTCATGACGTGTGTTAAATTGAATCCATGAATTTCGAGTGGGACGAGCGCAAGAACGAGATTAACATTGCTAAACATGGTTTTGACTTTGCTGATGCCCCTCGTGTCTTTGATCTACCAATGCTTATCGCCCTCGATGAGCGAGAAGACTATGGCGAAGATCGATGGATTGGTATTGGGTTACTAGATGGACGAGTTGTAGTTGTTGTATACACCGAGCCTGACGACAAAACAACTCGCATCATTTCACTACGAAAAGCATTATCTTATGAACGAAAACGCTATGAGCAATACCTCAAAAACCGACTGGACTAGAGTAGATGCTATGAACGATGAGGATATTGATACCTCTGATATTGCACCGTTGTCGGAGGAGTTTTTTGCTAAGGCGAAATGGCGTATTCCCGAATCGTTTGTGACGGTTACAGTACCCATAGATCCCGAAACTTTTGCTTGGTTCCAGGCACAAGGTGAAACTTCCCAACAGCAGATGGCTACTGCATTGCGAATCTATGCAGAAGCCAACAAGCTACACGAAGCTTCTGTGCAGAAATCAACTTAATAGTGGCTGTATGGACAGGATGCGATCGCGTCCTACTTCAGCATCCTCATGCTTGCAGTTTATGTGGGATCGCTTTTCGTAACTGCTTCAGCTTTGGGGAGTGGAGTTTGAAGAGGAGGGTGCGATCGCTTTGGACAATCAGGGCATTTTTAGGAATGTACATTACGAAGTTCCCGACTAATTCCATAAACAGATCTTGTTTTATAAATTCTAGGAGCCATATATTTTATTTGGGTATAAGACTTAATAGTTTAATACTATAGCAATCCTAAATAGGATGCAACAAGCGAAAAGCTCGAAAGCCAGGTATAGCAAGGATCTCGTTTTGCCGATAGAGAAAGTCAATGATTTCTCCATGTTGCCCGGTGCCAATACTCATTGCTACTAATTCCCCGTTCACCAACTCATAGCGGGTATCAGTCCCGTCTGAGTAGGTCAGATACTCTTCAAAGGTTAGCTTCTTAGTCGTTACAGTCATGATCGCCCCCTTCGGAGCATCTAGTTCGGTAGGCTATAACCCAACTTTAGCAGAGCATTGCGGCACTGGGTTTCAGATACCGTTGGCACAACCAAACAGCGATCGCATCCCTTATATCATGTCCTAAGGATTGCCCATAATTGCAATGCTTTAATAACAGGGGTTTCAGGCGTTTTTATTAGGGGTGTTTGACCGGACATGATATTAACGCTCTTATGTCACTTTCGGAAGGACGAAGCCTAAAACCCTTACAGTCAGGGAGTTTGGCAACTTACCCCTATGTCATGAGTTTCTATCAGTTTCTAAACGCCCAAATGCTTTGCAGCCATGGCTTTCAGCAATCAGATTTAACATTTCGTTTCCCAAAGTGACAATAGAGCGTTAAGCATCCATCTGATTCGATTCTGGTAGGAATTTCGGATTCATAACTTGCTCTGGAGTGTAGGGACATTCCTCTGGAAAAACCTGTTCGCCCAACTGAGTCTCTCGAATCGCCAAAGCTAAGCCGAGTTCGTAAGCAGCGAGGAAAACCTCATCGAGATAAGGCTTTAAACTAGGGCTATCCTGCAAAAGTAATCTAATCTGAACCCGTTGTTCTCGAATAGTACTCAACCAACTATTGCTGCGTTTGTCAGGTTGAAATTGCCATTTCAGTAGATGTCCTAACAACAGTCCTAATCTATTCCTCAGCTCTTGTCGCTCTTTTCTACCCAACGATTCAATTTCCTCAATCAGGTTAACCGTGTCTAATTGCTCCCATTGCTGAGCTTTGAGCAGCGTCGCCTGCTCTTGAGTCCAGCCATAAAAATCTGTTTCATAGAGGTGAGATGTGTGCATTCTGATCAATAGTTGTAGATTACTATCAGACTTACAAATTTTTTGACGCTGCGCCTTTAGTGCCATTGCACTCATCAATAAGCAGTCAAATAGCAAAAAGTCAAAGCTTACCCTCTTGCACAGCGCCAATTTTAGGTAACTCCTTCCACTCTGGCTCAATCGGCGAATAACGGCAATAACACACAACAATCTCGTCATACTCAGCTGACTCAACCGACTTGAAGACCATCCATCTCTTCACAAGTTATTTTATACCAAGTTGCCGTCTAAGGTAGAATCTGTCATGGTTCGCGAAATCCTTCACTTCGGAAATTAGATTACCGTTTTTAGCGCTCACTCAGGGTGCAGGAGAACCATCGCGACTGCTACTCTTGAGCAACGGAAACGCAATCACATCCCGAATACTCGCCGAATCCGTTAATAACATCACCAAGCGATCAATACCAATTCCTAACCCCCCTGTTGGTGGCATTCCATACTCTAAGGCGGCGAGAAAGTCTTCATCAACCCCTTGGGCTTCCAAGTCTCCAGCGGCTTTCCGTGCGGCTTGTGCTTCTAAGCGTTCCCGTTGATCAACAGGATCAGTTAATTCAGAAAAGCTATTCGCAGTTTCGCGTCCAGCAATAAATAACTCAAAACGTTCCACTAATCCCGGCTTGGAACGATGGGGTTTAGCCAGAGGAGAAATTTCAATGGGGAAATCGACGATAAATGTCGGCTGAATCAGAGTTTCTTCACATTTTTGCTCGAAGCATTCGTTGAGAAGTTTCCCTAGGGAGGGACATTCCTCTACGCCTTCAATTCCAATCTTTTTAGCCGCGACTTTTGCATCATCTAATGTCTGAAATTGATTAAAATCTAAACCCGTCACTTCTTGCACCAACTCATGCATCGTGACTCGACGCCAAGGCGGTGTGAAATCAATTGTCTCACCTTGATAAGTAATTTCCAGAGTTGTCAAACTCTCTTGAGTGACGGTGGTAATTAAATTTTCCGTCAATGTCATCATGTCATTGTAGTCGGCGTAAGCCTGGTACACCTCAATTGAGGTAAATTCCGGATTGTGGCGCGTGGAAATTCCCTCGTTCCGGAAAATTCGCCCCAACTCAAATACTTTTTCAAATCCGCCGACAATTAACCGCTTCAGGTGGAGTTCTGTGGCAATTCGCAGGTACAACTCCATCTCTAGGGTATTGTGATAGGTGATAAACGGACGGGCTTCTGCACCCCCAGCTTCTGTACTAAAGACAGGGGTTTCAATTTCGATAAAGCCGCGATCCTCTAAATAACGACGAATGGCGGCGGTGATTTTAGCACGGCGGCGGAAGGTTTCCCGAACGGTGGGATTCACCATCAAGTCCACATAACGCTGGCGATAGCGCTTTTCGGTATCCGTGAGACCATGCCATTTATCGGGTAAGGGTAATAAGGATTTGGTCAGAATAGCATATTCACTGACATAGACCGAGAGTTCCCCTTTATCGGTGCGCTTAATTGTCCCCTTGACGCCTAAAATGTCGCCAATATCCGTGAGTTGCTTGAGAGGGGTGAACGGATTCGGCAGATCTGTCATAGTTGCGGTAATCCGCTTTTTGTCGAGATACAGTTGAATCGTTCCCGTTTCATCTTGGAGATTGAAGAATGCTAACTTGCCAAAGACACGACGCGCTAAAATACGACCTGCGATCGCGACTTCAAAATCAACCTCTTCACCATTCCCCAGATCCGCGAATTTCTCTTGCAGTTCAGCCGCATGGTGAGTAGACTGCCAGTGATACGCATACGGCTCAATTCCCAACGCTTTAAGCTGTTGGACTTTTTCCAAACGGGTAGCACGAATTTCTTCGAGAGTGTTTTGGCGATCGGGTGGGGACTGCTCAGGGGACATAATAAGGAACTGCTCGATGCTAATCTTGTAGGATATCGGACATCTATCTTAACATTGGACACAACAGATGACCGGAGCCTGCCTCACGCGATCGCAGCGAACAACCGGATTCTCGCCATGCTGTAACCGAACGCGGTAGTGCGAGCATCTTGCTCGCTACATTGAGCATCTTGCTCGCTACGCCTTCCCAATTTAAATATATATGTACTAATTCCAGTCAGTTTAACAAAACTTATTCAGTTGACAGCATAAATTTGATCACAATTGAGTTAATTTTCAGCCATAAGCGGATAAAATAAAGGGATTCTGAAGCAGAATTACCGCTATCGTTGGGGCAGTCGGCAATGTCTTCTCACGAACACCTCTGGAAAAAAGGCTTCTCTAAGCCCAATTCGACACCTGTGCCGAATCCCTTCAAGATACAGAGGCGTCGTGTCAAAGCCTTATCACCAAATTTATCGCAAAAGGAGAAACTACAGCTCAAACAGCAAGCTGATCAAATCTCCCAGTTAGGTTACAATACCCAAAACATTCCGACTAGAGCTCCAGATCCCACAACCGTCGCGAATCCGAGTCAGTCAAAATCAGGTGAGGTGACGCATCAGCAGACAACGCCAGCCGCCGATGCTGTAGATATTCAAGCAGATGCATTAGATCAGCAAGATCAAGAAGAGACGAATGAGCGTGACGAGATTTCTTTAGCATCAGCCTCCGATGGTTCCGCATCAGATGATACTAGAGAGCGTCAGGAAATATCCGACAGTGAAGCCGAGGAAATCGCTGAACCCCAGGTAAACAGCGTCGAGAATCAAGAAGAAGAAACTGATATTCAGGCTAAAGCCCAACAACCCGCTCGTAATTTCCTAGAACTCCCCATCAACGCTCCGGGTACATCGCCATTTTCTGTACAAAGACAAGTTAACTTCACGGGATTAGGTCATTCAATTCAACAAAAGCCAGTTGAAACTGAGGAAAAAATAGAGCCAGAAGCTGAGGAAGAGTTGCAGGAATCGAATAAAACTATCCAGCGACAGGAAATACCAAACGCTGAAGAAGATAAGATATCATCGAGTGAACCTCCAACCGTTCAACGCCAATCTGAAACACCAGACACACCTGCTCAAGAGACAGAAAAATCAGAAGATAATCACAATTTCCTCGAAATTCCGGTAAACGTTCCAGGTACACCGTTATCCTCGATCCCCAGACAGGTTAATCTGGGCAAGTTCACAAATTCGTTTTCTCAGCAAATTCAACCCGCCTCTCACCCCAAATTAAATCAACTCAATGCTTTTCAAACTGGCGAATTCGTACAGCCGCAGCGAATTCAGTCGCCTGTCAAGCCAGTCAATCCTATACTGAATCAAACTCAAACAAATACAGAAACGGTTCAGAAGAAAGGTACACCACAATCCTCGGATGCTGGTGAAGCTGAGGCTGCACCGAATCTAGAGCAAGAGATTCAACAGAAACGAGGTAGCGGACAGCCAATTTCCAATAAAATACGCCAGCCAATGGA
>NZ_JBKHHI010000415.1:0-5851 GCF_046539235.1 Coleofasciculus sp. | reverse complement strand
GCTAAACCTGTAGCGAATAAAGCTAAGGCGAAATCCCCAGCCAAACCGGATCAACCCAAGGCTTCTACTCCGGAGTCGATGACTATTCCTGATCAGGTGAGTAAGCGTATGCTGCGCCGCATGGCGTTACTCTGTGGTATTCCGACAGCGTTGGGAATTCTTTCATTTGTGGTTAGCTATCTTGCGGTGGTCAACCTGGAGATTGAGTTACCCAATGTAGCTGTAGTTCTGGTAAGTATGGGATTTTTTGGCTTAGGTGTGTTGGGATTAAGCTATGGTGTTCTTTCAGCATCCTGGGAAGAAGACAGTCCAGGAACATTACTGGGTTGGCAGGAGTTCACAACCAACCTAGGACGACTCACATCAGCATGGCGTGAGGCGAGAGAGGCTAAAAAAAGTTAGCTCTTTTTTCGGTCAAAACCTATCCCTTCCCCAATCACATTGAAAACTTAAACCTTAAAACTTATGATTGTCGTCATGAAAGTCGGCTCTCCGGAAGCCGAAATCAATCGCATTAGTCAGGAACTCAGCGAACAGGGTCTAACGCCTGAACCGATTGTTGGTAAACACAAGGTTGTTATTGGTCTAGTCGGTGAAACGGCGGCTTTAGATCCGCTGCAAATTCAGGAAATTAGCCCCTGGATAGAAGAAGTGCTGCGGGTTGAGAAGCCCTTTAAACGGGCAAGCCGCGAATATCGTAACGGGGAAGCTGGCGAAGTTGTAGTATCAACACCCGATGGAGCTGTTCACTTTGGAGAGCAGCATCCCGTGGTGCTGGTAGCCGGTCCCTGTTCGGTAGAAAACGAGGAGATGATTGTGGAAACGGCGCGTCGGGTAAAAGCGGCGGGCGCTAAGTTTTTGCGGGGGGGTGCCTATAAGCCTCGGACGTCGCCCTATTCCTTCCAAGGTCATGGAGAAAGTGCCTTAGGGTTACTCGCCGCCGCACGGGAAGCTTCGGGTTTGGGGATCATTACCGAAGTCATGGATACAGCCGATGTAGAAAAGATTGCCGAGGTAGCTGATGTGCTACAAGTCGGTGCCCGCAATATGCAAAATTTCTCCCTGTTGAAAAAAGTAGGCGCACAGGATAAACCGGTGTTGTTGAAGCGGGGAATGTCGGCAACCATTGATGAATGGTTAATGGCGGCGGAGTATGTTTTAGCTGGCGGGAATGCTAATGTGATTCTCTGTGAACGGGGTGTCCGGGGGTTTGACCGGAAGTATGCCCGGAATACACTGGATTTATCGGTGTTACCCGTATTGCGATCGCTCACCCATTTGCCGATCATGATTGATCCCAGTCACGGTACGGGGTGGTTTGAGTATGTACCCTCAATGGCAAAAGCCGCGATCGCAGCCGGGGCGGATTCGTTGATGATTGAAGTTCACCCTAATCCAGCTAAAGCCTTATCCGATGGACCCCAATCCCTGACACCGGATAGCTTTGATAGCTTAGTCCAAGAAATGGCAGTGATTGGTAAAGCCGTTGGGCGTTGGCACGAACCTGCTATGGCGATAGCGTAATTAGGGCTTGCTGCACAAGTGTGGAAGGTACACCAGATAAGGACTTCAAGCCATTTTTGCCCCCAACAAGTACAAGGTTTTTACACCTTTACACTTAAAATCCTGGGATTTTCGCTGACTTTTGCGCCGAATTTCACCTCAACAGAGGCTTGAAACTGTTGCCTGTTGCCTGTTCCCTGTTCCCTCCCCCCACCACAAGACTTATTCAGCAGCCCCTAATTATTCTAGAACATTAGTCAGAGATACCTTAGGGACACGGCATCGCCGTGTCCTTATTGCCGTATTGCCGTGTCCTTCTTCTTTTGCCTTGTTCTTTTGCGGAGAACCCCTGAGTGAAAAGCTAATCTAGGCGGGAGTCACCTGAACAATTAGCGATCGCTTATCAAAAGACTGGACTTTCCCCGCTTCGCCGAGGTCATCAATCACACGCTCTAGCAATTCTGTGGCGCGATCGCGATGCTGGTGTTCTCGCCCTCTCAGACGCACCTGAAACTTGACCAAATTACCTTTATCCAACCAATTAAGCGCTCTTTTAATACGTAAGCCATAATCGGAGTCACCAACATTCGGACGCAATTTTACTTCCTTGAGCGTTGGTTTAGAACTTTGGCGTTGACGCTTTTTCTGTTGGTACTGATGTTTCCCGTAGTCCAACACCTTCGCCACGGGAGCGTCTTTACTTTGAGAGACGACTACTAAATCAAGACCTGCATCCTTAGCGACTTGTAGTGCCTCACTGGTATCAGTCAAACCACGATTGTTATTTTCATGGTCAATTAACAAAACCTGAGGTGATTTGATTTTATGGTTAATCAGTTGTTTCTGTTTTTTAGCGATAAGACTTTCCTCCTAAGTTCAACATCCCACTAGCTAACCTCTATCAGGTTAACCCAATGCTGATCACCTCACATCCCACTAAGGTTTGAGAAATGTTGTGGTGATTAGGCATTAGCAAGCAGTAGGAACGTTGCTTACACAGTAACACTAATCTCGAATGAATGTCACTGAATTAAGCTTCACGGGGAGCGTGAAGCCCTTGTAAATTAGTCGTCAACATCCGAATTTCTGCTTGAGTCAGTGCCATCTGGATCTAGTGCAGCAGGCGCAGAAAAACTCACCCATTAACAATAGGTGAAAAAGCCGATACCGTAAACTTTACCTTACAGGCGTCTGTCCTCTTGTACTAAGATGGAACTATCTGAACAACCAGTGCCCGTCGATCAAAAGACTGAACTTTGCCAACTTCACCCAGATCAGACACCACACGCTCTAGCAGTTCTGTAGCGCGATCGCGATGTTGATGTTCCCGACCCCGCAGACGCACCTGAAACTTTACGGAATCTCCTTTGCTCAACCATTCAACAGCTCGATTGATGCGTAAGCTGTAATCAGACTCGCCAACATTCGGACGCAGTTTAACTTCCTTGAGGGTTGGTTTAGAGCTTTGGCGTTGGCGTTTCTTCTGTTGGTACTGATGTTTCCCGTAGTCCAAAATTTTTGCCACGGGAGCATCTTTACGCTCAGAGACGACCACCAAGTCCAGACCTACATCTTTCGCCAGTTGGAGAGCCTCACGAGTATCAGTCAAACCGCGATTGTTATTCTCATGATCAATCAAAAGAACCTGAGGAGACTTGATTTGACGGTTGATTCGTTGCTTGTCTTTGTTAGCTATAATACCTTCCTCCTAGAACTCCATAGCTTAGTGGCTAACTCCTCTTTAGGATAGCGCAACCCTGAGGAATTGAAACCCCTTTCAGCTACGCTTGGCGAAAACCAGACCATTCCTTTGCACCTTTATCCCGCGACCAAATCTGCCACATCAGCAACAAACGATGAACCTCTGTCACGCAGAACTGCCCTATTTCACGAAATTGGGCATAATTTCTCCTCATCCTCTATTTCAAAAAATAACCAAATAGATATATACTCAAACAATAGATAAGTTAAATCACGGAATCAAAAGGTTCAGAGTTGTCATGTTATGGAAATCTCTCAGACGAATGTTCTTAGCCATCCTGATTGGAGTGATGGTCTTGAGTGGGTATCCTCCCACCGCTAATGCCCAAACTGACCCGGTTGAATTAGCCAAAGCCGTGCAAGAAATTGAGTACCTAGACGCCATGCGGTCTGGCTTAGCCTCTACTCTAGAAGGTCGTACAGAGGAACCAACCCTAGAGACGATGCAAGACGTCTGCAAACCAGTAGGGATGAAAGCCAAAAAACTGAGTCAAGACAATGGTTGGCTGGTCAAACAAATCGCAACCAAATACCGTAACCCTGCCCATGCCCCAGATAATCTACAGTCTAAGATGGCACTGGCTAAGTTGGAACAGAATCCCGAGTTAATTGGCTTTTGGCAACGGGAAACTCTCAATGGTGTCTCTGGAACAAGCTACTATCGGCGAATTAATGTAGAAGCCAGTTGTCTAGCTTGTCATGGTGCTAAAGACTCCCGTCCTGAATTTGTACAACAAAACTATCCTCAAGACCTTGCCTTTGACTTCAATGTCGGTGACTTACGGGGAATGTATGCCGTATTTCTACCCGATGTTCAGCAAGGATTACAAGAGGCGCTGACTCGGTAAGCTGTCACGCATTATTGAGACGGTTATCGGTCTAAGGCGGGACATTTTGGTGAGGAAAGGGAACAGGGAACAAATTTGTCCTAGAGCGTCGGTCAAGTATTCCGAGAAACCGGGTTTATAGTAAGGATAACAACTCTCATATCAAGCTTTCACCCAAAGAAACCCGGTTTCTTGACCGATGTCCCAGCTTGGGTTGGTAGCCTTGAGACTAATGGGGAAAGGGGGAGATGGGTAGCCCTATTTATAATTAGAACAAATCAAAAATGGCACAATCAAAAATTAAAAAGTCAAACTCGCAAATCGGTATCTGGTGTGGGATGCGACGATGGCTATCGAGGCTACTGGTACTAGGTGCAAGTGTCCTGCTGATAGTTATCGGTTGGGGAAGCGTTACCCCTCCATCAGCCGTCGCTTCTATCCGCCAAATCGAAGAAGCACCCGGACAGATGCTGTATCAATCCCGCCATACTTTGCCGGATGAAACGGGTCAATCTTGGCAAATCGTATTATTCAAAAGGGTTAAAGCAGGTGAACCGAAAGACATTAGCCTACGTTTGGTTGGTTTTCCTGGGATGGCAGAATTTGCTCACCCCCAACCTTTAAAAATTAAGACGAATACGGGTAAAGTCTTAGAGGCTGAGGATCTGTTCGCTGACCAATCCCCAGCAGCGAATGTTGGTCAGTATAATATCACAGAAGTGTTGTCCCAATTACCGACAGCGACAGGGGTTAAACTCTCTCTACCGATGAAGAGCGATCGCACGACCACCCTGAGAATTCCCTCAGTTGTCATATTGGAGTGGCAAACTGTGGCAACTGAGTAGCGGCACGGAAAAAACCGAGAGACAATAGAGAAAACTTCTCATTGAAACCGATGTGAAAAATCCTCGTCTAATACGGGAGGAAAATTATGACCACTCAATCAACCACCACATTTACCTCCGTTTATGGTCCAGTGGACTCCTGGCGCTATGGGCGATCGCTGGGTATTGATCCCATTGGACTCCAATCAACTTGCTCATTTAACTGTGTCTATTGTCAGTTAGGGGAAATTCAAGTTCGCACCAGCCAACGTCAAGTTTTTGTCCCTACCGAAAAAATTGTCCAAGATTTACAAGCGTTTGCCCCTTGGAATGTAGATGTGGTAACCCTCAGTGGTAATGGCGAACCAACTCTAGCCCTGAACTTGGCTGAGATTATTTCCCAGGTTAAGGAAATGACTTACAAGCCTGTCTTAGTCTTGACAAATGGCACGCTTTTAGGTGATCCAGAGGTGCAGGCGGCGTTAGCCTTGGCGGATAAAGTCTCGGTTAAACTCGATGCGGTGAATCCTGATCAACTACGGCTTGTCAATCGTCCTGTCATGGAAGTCGATTGGCTCAAAATCTGGACAGGTATCCAGGAATTTCGTCAGGGATATCCAGGACATATAGGAATACAAACGATGCTGTTAACCCCACCGAATCAGCTTAGTCAAGAGACTTACATGCAATTAGTGCGATCGCTACATCCCGATGAAATTCAACTCAACACCCCCACCCGCCCTAAACCCTTAACCCATCAACTGGATGGACGGGGTAATCATACCCCTACCGAATCACGTCCCTATCCTGTACAACAATTAAAGCAAGTTAGTGGAGATGTCTTACAAGCCTTTGCCGCTAAAATACAAGATGCGACCACTATCCCTGTTCGATGCGCTCCACGTTGAGTGTAGAGGTGTATCATGGCACGTCTGT
>NZ_JBKHHI010000414.1:0-5936 GCF_046539235.1 Coleofasciculus sp. | reverse complement strand
TCTTGAAGAAGTCGGGGATCTGTCTGTGTACCTCACTTACTTGAAAAGCGCTGTAAGACAACTTTAATTGTCCCCACCGACTGAATCACGCAACGTTTCTACTGTCAAAACTTGCGGTGGCGTTGCATCTGGTGGATACAAAAAATCAAATTGCACTAATCTTTGACTTGATGGTGGCATATTCAAGGTTACTAAGGGTTCCCCTTCTTGTCCTCGCTGTTGGACTAAATGCCAATACCCGGTTCGAGGTAATCCGGCATCATCGTTATACCGTAGTCGCACCGTTCCTCGGAAAAAGACTTGGTTTGCTGGAGGTTCAAGAAAGCGTAATCCCTGCTGAATTTGCTCTTGTTTTAGAGGTGTTTGTAGGGATATTGTTACCGTTTGTGTGTCCCTTGTTGGATTTAATAAGGGTAAGGTTAAACTATATTGCACGCCATAATTACCATGGGCAAAATAGGCAGTATCAGGATAACGTACCAGCATCCTCGCACTCTGGCTTTGATCAGTACCTAAACGTCCACCAGCTAAGGTACTCAATCCGTAAGAAAAGGCTTCTCCCGGTTCAGGAATCGTCAAAACTTGGGAGGTGGGATTATCGGTTAACTGAGTTTGCCACTGTGAACCTTGAGCCACACCTGCAACCCGACCATAGATAATATTACCCGTGGTTGAGTCTGGTGGAGTAGGGGCGCGATCGCGTGGTCTAGCTAATTCCCCTGTATCCAATAACTGCTGCCATTCTACCAGGGTGGGGGCGCGTTCATTTCCCGCCTCATCGGTGGGTGCATAACGGGCGAGACTCGCCAGGTATACTTGTCCATCACTGCGTAACCGCATTAACGTGGAACGCCCATTAATCGGTGGTTCTAATAATTTAACCGGAATTGGTAAATTGAGTAACAGGCGGCTTTCTTGAGGCGGAATCACCACTTGCGGCGGAAAGTCGGCTTGGCGATAGCCTCTTAAAATATCACTCATCACTCGACTACCGGGACCTGCATATACTGTACCTTGGGGATTCTCAACTTGAGAGGGTAACTGGATAAACGGTGCATCAGGTTGACTTAAGTAACTAGCCGCTTGCAAAATATCAACCGTGACCGATTCTTCACCCGGATTATGCACAAGTATTCCCAAATAAAGCGTCCGTAAATTATCCGGGGTTGGTGCTTTAGCAACATGATGGGCAAAGATATCAAAACGCCCCTGAAAGGGAAAGTTTAAGTGGGCGCTAGGAGTGGCTTTGTTGTTTCCAGGAAACGTCGAGAGTAAAATCCCCTCGGTTTGCACAAGTTCCGGACTATTGCTATTGAAAACCGGAACTTGATCCAGTTGTCCCGGTAACGGAAGCACGTCTTGCGGCTGTACAATCTCCACTGGGGGTGTAGGGGTAGCTTGGGCGAGGGGAAAAATGGGTAAAAATGCAAACATGTAAGGATCAAGGTTTAAGATTGAGGAAATGGGGAACAAAGAAAATAAGTTTACCTCATTACTTTGAGAATCGCCATATAGCCGACTATAGCGCTTGGCGATCAATACAGATTCATCAGCATGTAGGGGCGACCCGCTGCATAAATGGACAATTCCAATCCGCTCAATTGGATCGGGTCGCCCTCCCTCAAACCTTGACAAAACTGTTTACTGGAAGTACAAAAATTTGGTACAAGTTTGCTTTCATTATTTAGCAATTTGGTATACAATGGGGCAGGTTTAATTATTGTATAATATTTATAGGCTATCTCTATAGTTAATGAAAAATTCCATGCAAGCCAGACCATTTTTAAAATGGGCAGGTGGGAAACGAAAGCAATATTTCTATCAAATCCGCTCTCAATTCAACCTACAGCGTCAACAAATAGACTTCCATACCTATTACCCAGACTGGGTTGAGAGAACCGCTCAGCTAATTTTTCTCAACCGCACCTGTTTTAATGGATTGTTCCGAGTTAACTCCAAAGGAGAATTTAATGTTCCAATCGGTCGATATAAAAATCCAAAAATTTGTCAGGCAGATAACCTGAGAGCGGTGGCTCAAATAACGTAATATTAATAGTAAGGCAATGCAGCGAGGACAGATTAATGAATTGTTGATTATGAACTACTGAGTTTTGACAAATAGAGATTCATTGTAGAATATATATAATTGTAGAAGTATTGTTGTTGTCCAGTAATGGGGGTGCTGAAACATGAACACCCACGCAATCACCCAACTTTCTCTCATTGTCCTGAGTCTTGCTACTGCGATCGCGCCAGCCAAATCCAGTAGCCAAGGTTTCCAGCCTCAAGCTAGGGTCCAAATGAAGTTGCTGATGCGATTTTCTATGCCCGTCATCCTGAACTTAATCAACGCAAGATTCGTCCGGGGGAAACGAATCTAGCCAGAGAATGGAATGCCATTCAGAACCGTCTTCCTGAGTTTGTCTGCTATAATCCCTAAATTTTGTTATCTAACTTTATTTCCGGCTAACTCAGCAATAACTTGCTCCAATCCTGCAACAACTCGCGCTAATCGTTCATAGTCCACTTTATCAGGTGTATCTTCGTCAGTATGATAGTATGGATAGCGAAAAGGCGCTGTATCCGTAACCATTACACCGGGATACCCCTGCTGCCAAAATGCCCACTGATCTGACCAACCCACACCCGGAATCATCGGGGGTAACGTCGCACCTTCAGAGGGGAATTTTGCATGGCGGCGGAAGGATTCAACGACGTTGTGAACGAGTTTTCTTGACCCTAAATTACCGATAAACCCGATATAATTTCCTTGTAAGGGATAAATCTGGTCTAAGGGAAACGGATATTGCTGAGAACCAATCTTATCGGAATAATAGCCCATCGTTTCCAAACTCAGCATCGCCACAATATTGTCCTTGCGATCGCGGCATTGTTTAGCATAGACTAGACTTCCCATATCATCTGTCTGGAAAAATGGCGGTTCCTCATTCACAAACTCCACAAACCGCAGCGTTCTAGCTGGCTGTTTTCCGGCAAATAAACGCGCTAATTCTAAGGTTGCGGCTGCGCCCGTACCGTTATCATTCGCCGCCGGACTGGTATAAACTGAATCATAGTGACCGCCAACGACAACGATTTCCTGGGGTTTTTCAGTGCCAATAATTTCAACTTCAAGATTGTAATACGTTTGATTATCAATCTCGTATCCCTGTCGCTTGACTTTATAGCCGACTTGTGATATTTCTCGTTCCAAAAAATCCGTCGCTGCGATTAAACCGTCATAGTACAAATAGTTGCGTCGCCCAATTTCACTCGCCAGTTTTTCCACATCTTGCTGAAGCGCATTTTGCAATGTGACTTCCTTCTGGGTCAGGGGTGGGAGTTCACCGTGATAACTTTCTCCAGGCATTCGGATCATCAGGAACCATGCGCCAAGTAGGACTATTACAAGGATTAGACTCAGTATAGCGAGTCGGATGACTCCGGAGCGATTTAGGAGGGGAATTTTCCACCACGGTTTGCTCGATAGTTGAGTCATTGGTCAAAACACTGATTTCACGGATTTATTGTCCAGATGGGGGTAGGGAGGTGAGAGCTTATTCACACACGGATTACACAGAAAATTTCCTTATGATATCAGAAGTGGTTAGAGACTGGATTAAAGGCATAAAAAAGCCGTCCTAGAAGGTGTTCCTGAGCCTGTCGAAGGACGGGGAGCCTGATCCCTAATTTCCGGTCATTGGTCATTTGTCATTATCTCCCCCATCTCTCTTTTCTAGGAAACCACCTCATCATTATTATTGGGCTTGGGAGGTAACGTACAACAGTTAATATCATTCAAACAAACTTTACCCCACTGCAATGCCCAACGCACCAGTGCGACTCGATTATCGGTATGGGTCTTCTGCAAAATGTTACTAATGTGATTATCGACCGTGCGCTTACTGATTTCCAAGTCCTGGGCAATCTCCTGATTGGTTAAACCAGCGGCGACCAGGTCTACAATTTGTAATTCCCGGTCTGAGAGAGAAACTGACTTATCTGACTTGCCACCAGCCATAGGTATTTTGCCCTTGGTAAATCTACTTATGCCTTTTTAATTCTAACGAACTATGGGATACCTACACGCCATAACTAATCCTGGTTTGAGAGATTCTTTTTAACCAAAGGTAAAGGCTCTGGTAGTCTGAGGGAAAAGTTGAGGTGTATATTGCCGTGACTAATCCTCGTGTTCTCTGCCTCGGTGAAATTTTATTCGATCGCCTAGCTAATCAGGTGGGGCGATCCCTGGAACAAGTCGAATCCTGGACGCCTTATCCTGGGGGAGCGCCAGCGAATGTGGCTTGTGCGTTGGTTAAGTTGGGAACCCCGGCGGCGTTTATCGGAGCTGTGGGAGTCGATGAGCCAGGAAACCAGCTTGTCCAATTATTAGAGGATGTGGGTGTGGATAGTAGTGGTGTCCAGCGTCATCCTACCGCACCAACCCGACAGGTTTACGTCCTGCGGTCAGAAAAGGGCGATCGCGAATTTGCTGGGTTTGGTGATTTCGACACCTGCCAATTTGCCGACGCTTTCCTTGATGCGTCTAAGTTACCCGAATCCTTATTTGAGGGGGCTGATTATTTAGTTTTGGGTACCCTGGAGTTAGCCTATCCCCAAACCCGACAAGCGATTTACCAAGCCTTAGATCTCGCTGATCGCTATGATGTCAAAGTATTGGTGGATATTAATTGGCGTCCCATGTTTTGGTCAGATCCCAGTCAGGCAAAACCACTGATTGAAGAATTTGTCAAGCAAATCGATTTTCTCAAAATCGCCAAAGAGGAAGCCGAATTATTCTTTGATACCTCAGATGCAGGGGCGATTACCCATCGTCTGGATTCAGTGGAAGGGGTTTTGGTGACAAATGGAGATCAAGACACAACCTACTGTCTCGGTGAACAGGAGGGCATCTTCTCACCCTTTACCCTGAATGTGCAAGATACCACAGGGGCGGGTGATGGTTTTGTCGCGGGTTTTGTTCACCAACTTTGTCAGAATGGGCTGAAATGTCTAGCGACGCCAGAGTCAGCACGAGATGTGGTCAAATACGCCAGTGCTGTGGGTGGATTAACTACACTCAAACCCGGTGCGATCGCGGCTCAACCAACCCGACGCGAGGTGGAAGCGTTTCTTAAGGACAACTGTTAATTAGATGTAACGGTTTCCCTCAGATCAACCTTGCTGTTGCGATCGCTTTGTCTGATTCACCTGATTTTCTTGCGATCGCTTCTTGCGTTCTGCATATTCATGAAAGTTCACGATTTGAGGATCACCGCCGGGTATATCATCATTAGAGTTTGGTTGGGAAACCTCCGGTGGAACGGTTTGATCAATCATCGTAAAGTGCTGAATTGGAGGCATTTCAACTTTATGATACGTCACCCCACGAAATCGAAATGTTTTCACCGATGATGGCTGAGGTTGTCCTAGCTGAACCCCTTGATTTCGGGTAACACCGTTACCGGAATTGGTAAAACTCTGTTGAGTTATCGTGGTCAGCTTTCCGTTAACCATGGTTATTTTTTTCTGTTGTAATAATTCTTTCAATGTGTCCCAATTTTCCTGAGGATGCTGTTTTAGCCAAGCGTCCACCGCTTTCATTGCTGAGACAGGAGGAAGACTAAATTGCATCAAAAGAATGGCGAAAACTTTTCCTTCAGTTGTCATTTTTTTAAGGAGGTAAGGAAGCAATTGATTGAGACAGCAGATACACTTTATCGGAGTGATATAGCTCTGGAAAAAGAAAATTCTGATCCTAATTTTCCATTTTGTTAAGAAAGTTATCTATAATTGTCTTCGGCATCTGGATGCAACTGCCTCAGCCATTTCTCGTAACTTTTTTCAGCTATTTGGCGGATTGACAAATTGTCATTTGTTGATTGTTGATTGTTGATTGTTGATTGTTCATGGTTCATTGTTGATTGTTGATTGTT
>NZ_JBKHHI010000413.1:0-5995 GCF_046539235.1 Coleofasciculus sp. | reverse complement strand
TGGCAGAAATTCAACTCAAGCTTCAGGCATTACTCAAAGCCTTGCTTTAGTCATTCGTCATTCGCCCTTTGTCCTTTGTCCTTTGTCATGTTCGCTGCTATCCCAGCCACTGTCATATCAGGATGACTGATTTCTGGCTACGCCAAACGCTAAACCAATAGCTTAGTTCAACTTGAGGAGTTAATAAAACGGAGAGGGAGGGATTCGAACCCTCGGAAGCGCCTAAACACTTCAACAGATTAGCAATCTGCCGCTTTCGACCACTCAGCCACCTCTCCAAGGTGGTGTCTGAACTATCATAGCAGATGATCATCCCTTTTTGTCTAGTGTTAAATCGAGTCCATAGGGGAGCTGGGTGAGCTGGGGAGATTTTAGCTGCTCAATGATTTCTGCCACGCTGTACTAGGCGGACTGTCTCTGGCGACATCTTTACATAACTAAATTTTTCTTTACATATTGCAACTTTGATTTCTAGAGGCTATACTCTTTTCAAACGAGTAAAACTCAGCTCTTTTGATCAGCTATTGCTAAGTCTGCACCCTTTAAGCTATATACAACAATGATGAGGTTTCCGATGAAATTTGGTGTAGTCTGATGAAGCCGTCCATGACCGGAAAGAGGAAATCCTTTCTCAAGCTCTATAGTTGGGAATTACCAACCTGAACCTAGGTCGTTTCAGTTACTTAATTATTGCTGCGAAAAGTAAAAGGGAGGGAAACGTGGTACAAATATTCCCACTGATAGGGTTAACTAACAGTTAGCTCACTCTTTGTTTATCGCAAGTTAAGGGTTCATAGCATTTACCAACCTGTAGTCTGATGCGGACAAAGCCTTCAGCGTTTAAGGTTTTCTCAACCAAAAACCTGAGCGGAGGGAAAAGCTGCACAAGAATCAAACGCTTAATTAAGCTTAACCCTTGTTGAAATCGAGGATTAGACCAACTTATGAACAGTAAACATAGACAGCATATTGCTCTCATCTCAGTTCATGGCGATCCCGCTGTGGAAATTGGTAAGGAAGAAGCGGGTGGACAGAATGTTTACGTGCGCCATCTGGGTGAAGCCCTTGCCCATCTAGGATGGCATGTAGATCTGTTTACCCGAAAAGCCAATGCTGATGATCCTGTCATCGTAGAACATAGTCCACGTTGTCGGACTATTCGTTTGAAAGCCGGTCCAGAGGCATTTGTCCCACGGGATAAGATCTTTGGCTATACCGGCGAGTTCTTAGATAATTTGCTGAGGTTTCAAGAGTGGGAAGGTGTTCAATATTCCCTGGTTCATACCAACTATTGGATTTCTGCATGGGTGGGGATGCAATGGAAAAAACGGCAATCGATTCCCCAAGTTCATACCTACCATTCTCTAGGTGCGGTTAAGTATCAGTCAGTAGAAGCGATCCCAATGATTGCTGGTACTCGCTTGGATGTGGAAAAAGCGGTGTTAGAGACAGCCGAACGCACTGTGGCTACATCTCCCCAGGAAAAAGACCATATGCGATCGCTGGTTTCGAGTAAGGGTCATATTCAGATCATTCCCTGTGGCACAGACATTCAACGCTTTGGGGCGATTGACCGCACTCAAGCAAGACTTGAATTAGGATGGAATCCTGATGACAAAATCATCTTTTATGTGGGACGCTTTGATCCGCGTAAAGGCATAGAAACCCTGGTTCGCGCTGTGGGTTGCTCTCAGATACGCCATCATCCCCAAGTGAAACTGATTATTGGTGGGGGATCTCGTCCTGGTCAAAGTGATGGGATTGAGCGAGAACGGATTGAGGCGATGGTTGATGAATTGGGGATGAGGGATATTACCACATTTACCGGACGCATTCGCGATGAACTTCTATCGGTTTACTATACGGCGGCTGATGTCTGTGTGGTTCCCAGTCACTATGAACCCTTTGGTCTGGTGGCAATTGAAGCCATGGCTTGTAGTACGCCAGTTATTGCCAGTGATGTCGGTGGGTTGCAATTTACTGTCGTACCCGAAGAAACCGGATTACTAGCGCCGCCTAAAGATGAGGTGGCTTTTGCTGAGGCAATAGACCGCATTCTATCTCACCCCGACTGGCGCAATCAATTGGGTCAAAGGGCAAGACTGCGGGTGGAGGAAAAGTTTAGCTGGGATGGTGTGGCGCATCAACTCAGTGATCTTTATCTTCAGTTAGTCCGAAACTCCTCCCAGGTGTTGGAACAAGCCAGCGCGTAAACTACCCAGCGCTGACCTGTTGTATTCTGATTCTTGCAGCTAGGCGTTTCAGACGGTAGAGGTTTGGTTAAACCCCTACCGTCTTTTGATGCCTTTTTCAATACTCAAAACGACTCCCTGTTCCCGCTTGTGATTCATAGTTCGTTACAATTGAAAGGACACGACGAACAAAAAATCAAGGATAAAAGACAAAGGACAAAGGAAAAATGACCGATGGCTGAACTTCCTCAAACGTTAGACGAAGCGATCGCTCAAGCTCGCGAAGCGACACAAGCCGCCCTCAATGATGGATACACTCGCCTGCAAGTCGAGTTAGTGTTTCCAGAGATTGCCCTGCAAGCCCAATCCATTGCATGGCAATTTACCCCGATCTTTGAACAGTATGGTTCGGGGCTAAAGGTTCTCTTCCCTGATGCTGGGGCGGCGGCACTTGCCCGTCGAGACTGGGGAGAAACACCGTTTAAAGTCACAGACATTGGCACAAGTCGCTCCCCTGTCGAAAGTAGGATTCTGCCAGAGGATGAGGCGTTTTTGATTGTTTCCCCTTCAGCGGTGGAAGTGAGTCAAGTGGAAAAACTCTGCAATTTGGCAGGCGATCGCCCCTGCGTCTTACTCACGCCTCAGCTTGAAGATCTGAAAGTGGTGGGTATTGGTTACGCCGCCCGCCAACTCCGTGAACGGTTTCTCAGTACCCTAACCTCTTGTTACTACGTCCAACCTCTGGATGGGGCGGCTCTACTTCGGGTTTATCCGGGACTATGGCAAATCTGGCTGGAAAAGGAAAATGCCTATCAGCTTATTGCTGAAGAACCACAAAAACCTGTAGGAGATGCCGTAGAACTGATGATTGCTAAAGTAACAGGTAGCGGTGACTCAGAAGACGCGCCTGCCCCCAAAAAACCAGGGTTTCTCTCTACACTACAGAGCTTTTTAGACGCATTGAGTCGTTAATCAAACATCTAAACGCTAAACGCCAAAAACCAACTATATCTAGCGTCTTTTTCGCAAAAATGCTGAAAAAGCGCTATCTATGATATGATTCTACACTTTATGACGTCAATGTAATAATTGAAATTGAATAAAAAATTTTGATAGAGGGTGCAAAAACCGACCGTAAATCTTCCCTGGAACATGTCCAATGAATCCTTCTTGTGAGGAGAATGAGCCAAACCTATTCCATGGGGAAGCATCTCTCCAAGCCTTTTTCGATCTTTCTGCTGATTTGTTGTGTATCCGTGACAGTGACGGGTATTTTAGAGAACTCAACTCAGTTTGGGAAAAGACTCTAGGCTGGACGTTAGATGAACTGCGATCGCGCCCTTGGTTAGAGTTTGTTCATCCTGATGATGTGGCATTCACCTTTGATATGGAGAATCAATGTCACACTCTCCAGGATAATAAAACCCCAATCCGCCTTAAAAATCGCTTTCGTTGTCGAGACGGAAGCTATCGTTGGCTGTCTTGGCGTTTGGGAGCCTATCAAAATAATTTAAGCCATGGTATTGCCCATGATGTCACCGAAAGCAATTGGCGAGGTAGTCAGGCATATCGCAAAGGAGTCCAGGAAACTGTTAAGCTACGCGATCAAGCGATCGCAGCCAGCAGTGTCGGCATTGTCATTGCTGATGCGCGTTTGCCAGATATGCCGCTTATCTATGTTAATCCTGCCTTTGAGAGAATAACGGGTTACTCTGACGCTGAAGTCCTGGGTTATAATTGCCGTTTCTTGCAAGGAAAAGATACCAGTCAGCCCGCCGTTGATCAACTCCGTGCTGCGATTAAAGCCGGAGAAAATTGCACCGTTACCTTACTCAATTATCGGAAAGATGGAACACCGTTCTGGAATGAATTGACACTTTCACCCATTTATGATGATGGAAATAACCTGACTCATTTTGTCGGCATCCAGTCCGATATTAGCGATCGCATCAAAGCTGAACAAGCCCTGCGTTTAGAACAAGAAAAGTCAGAACGGTTATTGCTCAACATTTTACCCAAGCCTATTGTTGATCAATTAAAACAATTTGAGGGAAGTTTAGCCCAACAATTTACAGAAGCGACTATTTTATTTGCTGATATTGTCGGCTTTACGCAGCTTTCGGCTCAAATGTCTCCCTTAGAACTACTTAATCTATTAAATCAGATTTTTTCCGTTTTTGATAAATTAGCCGAAAAACATGGCATTGAGAAAATTAAAACCATTGGCGACGCTTATATGGCTGTGGCGGGTTTACCTGTAGCTAATGATCATCATGCCGAAGCAATTGCTCAAATGGCATTGGATATGCAACAAGCCATTCAACAGTTTAAAACACCACAAGGGGAACCCTTTCAAATTCGCATTGGTATTAATACGGGATTGGTAGTAGCTGGTGTAATTGGGATTAAAAAGTTCAGTTATGATCTGTGGGGAGATGCGGTAAATGTGGCGTCTCGCATGGAATCATCTGGACTTCCCGGAAAAATTCAAGTGACGGCGGCGACAAAAGAGCGTTTGCAGGATAAGTATATATTTGAACAACGAGGTGTGATCGCGGTTAAGGGAAAAGGGGAAATGATCAACTATTGGCTGGTTGGGAAGCAGAAGTAGTAGAGACGTGCCATGGCACGTCTGGGAGATGGGGAAGATGGGGGAGATGGGGAAGATGGGGAAGATGGGGGAGATGGGGAAGATGGGGAAGATGGGGAAGATGGGGAAGATGGGAGTTAATGCAAAATTCAGTCAGGGCGGGTTTTGTACTCCAGTTAGGGTCAATTATCAAAGTTAGTCCCTAAACCCGCCCCTACTATAGTTGTTTAACATAAACGCGATCGCACCGCTTTGTCTCTACCCCTGTGGTTGGCTGATAGCCGCTATTTTCATAAAGCTGAATGGCTTCTTTGAGAGCGCTGGCGGTTTCAATCCAAATTTGTTGGAAACCCCGGTTGGCAATTGTTTCCTCAAGCTGTTGCAACAAAAATTTACCGAGTCCTTGTCCTCTAAACTCTGGAAGCAGGTACATTTTACGGATTTCTACAGCGTTTTTGCCGCGTTCGACTGGATAATACGCCGAGGTTCCCACAACTTTACCTTGGTATTCGATGACCCAAAACTCTCCCCCAACCGTTTGATAGAAGGTTTCGACGTCAACCACATCGCGATCGGCTCCCCTAGGTTCCCAAGTTAAGCCGTATTCTGACAAGACTGAACCAATCACCTCGGCGGCGTTGACGCGATCGCGCGGTTCCCAGTCACGAATTAAAAAGTCACGGTAATAGGTTTTCATTTTGTACGAAATAAAGAATATCGAGTTTTATTATCGTCTTTGCTTGCCTTTCGAGCAAATATCATAATTCACGATTGTGGTAATCTGTCAAGCTAAGCTGTTCCACATTTAAAGCTTAATGTCAATAATGGTGAAATCCTTGTCGTAGTGTGAGCATCTTGCTCACTACTAAGTAGTCGTACTTCTTTAGGGTAAATGCTGGTAAAATTATCAGACACTACACTAAATTAATTCACAATAGACCAGTTGCTTATGCTATTCTCTATGACAATGCCCGAAAACTTTATTTTAAAAATTCATAAATAATAATTAATTGGTCATAATAACAATCACATTTTCATTTTGATTTCACCTATATTGAGGTAGTATCTGTAGGGGCGGGTTTAGGGACTAAGATTGATAATTGACCCTAACTCGAATACAAAACCCGCCCTTTCCATAGGATTGACCGAGCCAGATCATATCTGTAGGGGCGGGTTTAGGGACTAAGATTGATAATTGACCCTAACTCGAATA
>NZ_JBKHHI010000412.1:0-6055 GCF_046539235.1 Coleofasciculus sp. | reverse complement strand
CCAAGCCCCTACTTGGTAACCAAGCCCCTACTTGGTAACCAAGCCCCTACTTGGTTACTGTACAATGTTGTACAGGAACGTGTTTTGTCGCTCATTGAAGGTAAAGTGACATGGCAGGGGAAGCGAGAGCGGTTCGTTTCCAACTTGGAAACATTGAGGTTTCTGGTTACCAGCTAACCTCTGATCAGGATCAGCGTTTGTTGTTCACCCACAGGCAAATCGCCGAAGTCGTGGGTAAAAGCAAGGGGACAGCGCAAAAATTTTGTAAATCAAACGAAAACGAGTTGCCAGAAACTGTCAAGGCTGTGGTACCGGACAAGCCTAGACCGATCGCGTTATCATCCTGGGATGCAGCCGTAGCGTTTTGGCAATATCAAGCCAATGCTGGGAATGAGACAGCAACGGCTTTGGTGGAAGCAGCGCGTTCTACATCACCAGAAACTCTTCAGATTGAACCCGCGAGTGATATCGAGCCAGTTGAGACATCCTATCCCAAAGACATCGAAGCTGCGATCGCGGCGTTACCCCAAACCGAGGAATTTCCCCTGGATAACCAACTCCAGCAACTGGATCAGGGGTTACGGTTAATCGCCAAATGGTTAGAGGAAGCGGGATTAGATCAACGTGCGATCGCGTCGTGGAAATTGAATGTACTCACCCAGCGTTTTCCGGCTTTAGCCAGTGCAGCTAATCAAGCGCAACAGCTTTTAGTCACTCATTCGGTTGAGGAACCATCCGGGATGATCGCCTCCCAAGTCGCTAAGAAGGTGTCAGAGCAATTAGGACAAAACGTTAAAGCGGCTCAAGTCAACGCCGCCCTCCATGAATTAGGCATTCAGGAATGGACAAAACCCGGTTCGAGAGAGCGACGACTGACCGAAAAAGGAAAAGCATACGGGCGAGCCATGCTAGCCACCTCTAAAACCAATACCTGGAGTGGAGCGCAACTGCGATGGTTTGATAATGTTGTGCCATTATTGTGTGACTTTTTTAAACCTGCAAAATAAAAGTCGATACTATCCATTTTGCGACTATTCGGGTTATTCTAGTAAGTCGGCTATAATTACCTGCGATGATTAAAAACGATACCTGGATAACTCAAATGGCTGACAAGGGTATGATTACACCTTTTGAGGCAAAGTTAGTTCGTCGCGTTGATACGCTACATGTTATCTCCTATGGTTTGAGCAGCTTTGGCTACGATATCCGGCTTTCACCCGTGGAGTTCCGTATTTTTCGGCATATCCCGGGTACGGTAGTTGATCCAAAAAACTTTAATCCAGAAAACTTAGAACCGACTCAATTACATCATGATCAACAGGGAGACTATTTTATTCTTCCTGGACATAGTTATGGTCTTGGCGTAGCCTTGGAACGTATTGAAGTGCCAGAAAATGTCACCGTCTTATGTATTGGCAAAAGTACCTATGCTAGAGCCGGTATAATCGCCAATTTAACTCCAGCTGAAGCAGGTTGGCGGGGTCATTTAACCTTGGAGGTTAGCAATAGTTCTCCCGCCGATTGTCGGATTTATGCGGATGAGGGCATTGTCCAATTGCTCTTTTTTGAATCAGAGCTATGTTCGGTGACTTATGAGCAACGTAAGGGTAAATATCAAGATCAGCCGGAAAAAGTGGTTTTTTCTAAAGTTTGATAATTATTTTGGCAAGCTTGAGCAGGTATAATTAGGATATAATCTCGCCTATATTGGCGTGACACGCCAAATCCATATCGATGATGATTGTGTCCAAAAACAGTAGGGGCGCAAAGCTTGCGCCCAATTCAACGGTAAAATCTATTCCATTATTTTAGCGAGCAAGATGCTCAGTAGCGAGCAAGATGCAAAGCCTGCGGCATGGCTTCGCTAAACGCACTACTATTATTGACATTAAAATTGCAATAAAAATAGCTTATTATTGGTAAGCTTGAGTGTACCCAATAAATTTATTGTCAATAAGATTAAGCTTGAATTTATATTGAGGTCATAACGAAGTGGAACGGTTTTGTATTGATGTAATTAATGCTACCCCCAATCCGCAACAACTGGTTTGGGCGGCAATGCACCAAGATTACTCAGAAGATTATGTTTGGCATAGCCGCGATCGCTGGCCCCCTGAACAACGGTCAGGTGAACTAATTGTTAAGCATTTGTTGGCGGGTGAGCGAGGACATTATGGCTGTTTAGAACATCCCCAAATCACATTTAATGTTGGTTATTTTCCGCACTCAATGATGCAGCAAGTTCGCACGCATAGAGTTGGCGTGAGCTTCGATGTTCAATGTCTGGCGGCTAATACTCAGGTAACGTTTGTTAACGATAAGGGGGAAACTCACCCAGAACCGAGAACAACGATGGGAGAGTTATACGAACTGTGGACGAATGGTGAACAAACCATCCCCAAAAAATCTATCTCAGTAATCAAAGGAGAGTCGTCTGGATGCTATCACTGTGACGGCAAAAACCACATCCGCAGCATGAATTTGCGCGTTCTCAACGAAGAAAATGGTTTATTTGAAACGGGGACTATTAAAGATGTCATAAGCCGTGGAATTCAGCCTGTTTACCGAGTCAGTTTAGCCGATGGTAAAACCCTCGATTGCACGGTAAATCATCGCTTGTTTACATCAGTCGGTTGGCAGACAATGGGTGATGCAGTTGGCTTAGTCACATCTGCCGATGGCTGTGTTATTAAACTAACAAAGTCTTGCTCGGTTATGTGTAATGGCATAGCCGTGGCTAACAAGACTAATCCGTTAGATTGGCAATCTCAGTTACAGTCTGCTGACACTAACATTAAGGCGCACCCTGTCAAGGTTACTAAGGTTGAATATTTGGGTGAACATAAGACCTATGATTTAGAGGTAGAAGGTCAATGGCATAATTTTGTCGCCAATGGAATGGTAGTTCATAATTCCTTTCGCTATACGGGACAGCGAATTATTAATGTTGCTCAAGGAAAGCAAGATATAGAAGAGGTATTTTACCTACGCCCTGTGGGAAACTATAGCAACCGCCAGGGAAAACGTTATTTCTATTCTGAAGCCCAACGGAATGAAGATATAAAGTGGTGTTTAGAGGCTTGTAAACGGTATCAGCAACGAATAGAGGAAGGGTTATCTGAAGAACATGCTAGAGGATTGATTCCATTTGACGCCAGACAAAATTTTGTCCTGAGTTGTAATATGCGATCGCTAATGCATCTTTTAGATTTAAGGTGGAAAAAAGATGCTCAATTAGAAGCACAAAAGTTCTGTGAACTTCTCTATGTACATTTTGAACAATGGTCTCCGGCGGTTGCCCAATGGTATAAAGAAAACCGTGCCAAAAAAGCGAAATTATCGCCCTAGTACAATAAGGCAGATAACAGAATTGATAGTAAGCTATTCGATATTTAAAACTTAATGTCAATAATGGCGAAATTCTTATAGTGCGTTTAGCGAAGCCATGCCGCAGGCTTTGCATCTTGTTCGCTACTAATACCCAATGTTAAATGCATGACAGCTTATCTGCGTTTTAGTTTATTCTTTGGTTGGGGCGGGTTTAGCCACATCAGGGCGGGAAAAAAATGATAATAGTGAAACCCGCCCCTACATTCCTTAAAAACTCTGGATAAGATGTCAGTTACACTAAATCCGGGTTTCCCACCCCCGTTATAATTTAGTCCGCGTAGGCGGACTTTGTTTGTATAGCAGCGATTTTAATCGCCGTAGCAAAAAGGGGTAACAAAGGCGGATTTAGTATTAAACGGCAGGTAAACGCACCTGAAAGCAGCTTCCTACTCCAATTTCACTCGTCACCGTAATTTTCCCGCCATGACGCTGCGCGATCGCCGCAGCAATAGCTAAACCCAACCCTGTCCCCCCCTCGCGCCGAGAACGGGCTTTGTCCGCCCGCCAGAAGCGATCAAATACAAAGGGTAATTGTTCTCGTTCAATACCAATTCCGGTATCTTTAACACTCACAATAGCAAAGCGATTAGTTTTCGCCAAAATCAAGTCTATTTTCCCTTTAGTCGGCGTGTATTGAATCGCATTTTCCAGCAGGTTACAAAATAAACGAATCAGTTGTGATTCATCCCCTACCACAGAAACTGTTGCTAACCACTGAGACTGGAGTGTCACCTCTTTATCTTGGGCGAACGGTTCTAATAACTCCAGCAAATTCTGTAAAATCTGATTCAGAGATATTATACTTTTGTCACGGCTAGGCGTTGACACTTTACGATCATTTCGCGCCAAAAAAAGCAAGTCTTCCGATAAGTGACTCATCTGATCAGTAGCACTAGCAATAGCCGCTAACTTTTTCGCATCTTTAGGATGAATTCGTTCCGGATGATTTCGCATCACATCAACCGATGCTTTAATCGCCATCAAAGGACTGCGTAACTCATGGGACGCATCGGCGGTAAACTGCTTAAGTTGCTGAAAACTTTGCTCAATTGGCTCCAAAGCTTTCTGTGTCAACCACAGTCCACCCAAACCCACTAAACCTAACCCCATAACACCACCCATTCCCAATCCCCACAGCATTTGGCGTTGGACGATTTGAATATCCTCCATCGACTGAGAGGCGCGAATATACCCTTCTAAAGAGGGCTGATTGGGGGTTGAGCCATCTTTAAACACAGAAATGGTATACGTGCGAACCTGTCTCAGCTTTTGCTTCTCCTCTAGGGTTTGAGAACCGACTCTGAGTCTAGAGTCCAACTCTAGGGCGCCTCGACTTGCCAAAAGTTGACCCTTGGCATCAAACCATTCTAAGCTTTGCTGATCCCGATTAAAAATATCACGCCAGGGAACCGCATCAACTTGATTAAGATATTGAGAACCCTTCATTTTCACAGGAATAAACGAAGCGGCGGCGGCTTGAGCCATAGTCAATAATTTTTTATCCAGTTGGTAATAAAGATTACGGCTAACAAAGACGTAAACTCCCGTGCCAAAGAAACTCAAAATTGCTGCCATTACAGTTAGGTAAGACAACAATAGACGCCATCGTAAACCTTGAAACATTATAATAACTGTAGATACGTAGCCTGCTACGTCTGAGTTTTGACTGTGTAGGGGCGGGTTTATGTGCTTTCGTTTCACTATGTATGATAACATTTATTCAAAACCCGCCCTGACCGATCGTAGGGGCGGGTTTTACCAATAACGTTGAGGAGAAAACCTCTAACTGAACTCAACCCGCCCTGACTAAGTTATGAGGTTTAAATTATAAATCTTTCCCAATCACCAATTACTGTTTCAAACGATAACCCAAACCATAAACCGTTTCAATCAAATCACTGGGAGCGCCGGCAGCTTCAAGCTTCTGTCGTAAACTGCGGATATGCGCTTTCACCGTCGCTTCTTCCGGGAGTCGCTCAAAGGGCCACAAGTGTTCTAAGATTTGAGCGCGGCTAAACACACGACGACCATGGCGTAAGAAAAATTCTAACAACGAATATTCTTTGGGTGAAAGCGATAAGAGGCGATCTTGATAAAAAACTTCACAAGTACTTGGATCTAACCGTAGTTTACCCCACTCCAATACTGGCGGTGCAGTAGAAACACCCCGACGCAGTAAAGCTCGAATGCGAGCTGATAACTCTTGCAAGTCAAAGGGTTTAACCAAATAGTCATCAGCTCCGGCATCCAATCCCACAACCTTATCAGTAATTGTATCCTTAGCCGTTAGCATCAGAATCGGAGTACCGCAGCCTTGGGAGCGTAGTCGCCGACAAAGTGTAATCCCATCGATTTTGGGTAACATAATGTCGAGCAAAATTAAGTCATAGGTGACAGAATCAGCGAGATTTAACCCCTCCTCTCCATCATGCGCCACATCGATCGCATAATGTTGATCGGTGAGATCTTCTTCTAGGGCATCGGTAATGCGCTCATCATCTTCCACGAGTAAAAGTCTCATCTGTGACATCTGTGACTGAATACGACTTATCGCTCCCAAGTCAACTACGGTGATGGTGGGGTAGTTTCATCTCCCGGCGTCATCGTTTCATCTCCCGGCGTCATCGTTTCATCTCCCGGCGTCATCGTTTCATCTCCGGGTGTC
>NZ_JBKHHI010000411.1:0-6076 GCF_046539235.1 Coleofasciculus sp. | reverse complement strand
CGTCAGGGCAAGTATTCTAACTTTGAATGGCATTGGTGGCATTTTGATGCTGTTGATTACGACGATTACACCAAGGAACCCAATACGGTTTATCTCTTTGAGGGAAAAGTCTTTGATGATTATGTGGCATTAGAAAAAGGTAACTTTGCCTATTTAATGGGATGTGATTTGGATTTCCAGAGTCAAGAGGTGCGAGATGAAGTGACTCGTTGGGGTAAATGGTATATTGACACCACTGGTGCGGATGGTTTCCGTCTGGATGCGATTAAACATATTTCATCCTGGTTTTTCCCGCAATGGTTAGATGAGATGCGGTATCATGCGGGCAAAGATTTGTTTGTTGTGGGTGAATATTGGTTAAACAATATCGATACCTTGCACTGGTATATCAATGCAGTTGATAGCAAAATGTCGGTCTTTGATGTGCCACTCCACTACAATTTCTATTACGCTAGCCGATCCGGTGGGCATTATGACATGGGGAGTATCCTCAACGGCACCTTGATGCAGCAACGTCCCACCCATGCGGTTACATTTGTAGAAAACCATGATTCCCAACCGTTACAGTCATTAGAAGCCCCCGTAGAACCCTGGTTTAAGCCCTTAGCTTACGCGATCATTTTATTGCGCCGCGAGGGGTATCCTTGTGTCTTTTATGCCGATTATTACGGTACAGAATACGAGGATTACGGCAAAGATGGCAATCGATACAAGATTTTTCTTCCCTCTCACCGTTGGATTATTGACAAATTACTCTATGCTCGGAAACAGTATGCTTATGGGGATCAATACGATTACTTTGATCACTACAATACAATTGGTTGGACGCGCTTAGGGGATCACGCTCATCCGAAAGCCATGGCGGTGATTATGAGTGATAGTGTGCCAGGTTACAAGTGGATGGAAGTGGGTAAACCCAATGCCAAGTTCTATGATTTAACCGAACATATAAAAGAACCCATTTACACCAATGAATGGGGATGGGCAGAGTTTCGGTGTAATGGCGGTTCGGTTTCGATTTGGGTTCAAGAATAAGCCTGATGTGGCTAGTGTAGAACTCTATCAATGAATTAATGTAGTGGCGTGGCACAGCTAAAATGGTGGATTAGATTTTACCATTGAATCGGGCGCAAGTCTTTGCGCCCCTACAGTTTCGGGACTAATGGTTAATTCATTAAATAAGGTGTGCCACGCTACTACGGCGATCGCTCTTCCAGCCAACTCGACAAATCCGCTAAACTGTTGAAGTCTAAAAAATCTTCTCCTAAGCTTTCTAAATCTTCAAGAGATAAATCTTCAACTTGGCGGCTGAGCATCGCCGGGATGTCTCCAAAACGCTTTTTAAGTTGGCGCATGATTAAGGCAAGTGCTTCAGTGAGTCGTCCTTTTTCTTCGGCATAAGTAATTCGCCCTTTCTCATCTTGCAGCATCATCCCTCGGCGATCAACGATGTCCAATTCTTCTACTGTCATATTGGCTTGATTAGCCAGTTGTAAAGCAAGTTCTATCTCCGATACTTCTGCCAAACTCTCAGGAATACTATCTAAACTTGCCGCCTCCTTCAGAAAATAAATCCATTTATCTGCCAAAGTATGTGCCTCAGACAGCGTTTTTTTGAATTTCGGTAATTCTACAAAAATTAGCCGCAGTTCATCCCCCAATAGTTTAAACTTATCCTCTTCCTCATGAAAGGAAAATTTGCTGATTATTTTATCCGTATCTGAAAATAAGGTAAAATCCGTAATCGTCACCGCTATTGCCGGATTGAGCCGCGGATAATCTTCTCCTTTTGCCAACTGGTTACTATAGGATTTTGCCAGATTATATGCCACTCGCTTATTAAACGCTGCCATGGATGCGATTTGCATTTCGATGATCACAATAGAACCATCAGCTAACACTGCTTTTACATCTAAATAGGTTTCTTTTAAGGTGATCACCTGACCGGGATTATAGGGATTGACAATCGTTAAGGATTGAATCACTTTCTCACCGTCATAAATTATGGCATTTAGAAAACTGATTAAAATTTCTTGACTTTGTTCAGAGCCGAATATTTTTTTAAAGGCATAATCAACCTTGGGATTGATAAATCTCATTAGTCTCTCCTGTTTAAACCTGAAAAGATAGAAGATATTTGAATCGTAACACAAAAACTTCCTGTATCTTACCTTTACTCCGCCTAAAGTCCAAAGTAAAAGCCCACTGCTAAGTAGGTGGACACAATTAAAGTTAACTGTTGAGATTAGGGAACAGGGAATAGTAAGGGTTTGAGGAAGCTCGCGCAACGGAAAACTCTCCTGGTGAACGACTACAGAAGATTGGAGAAGAATCAGCACAAGCCGTGAAAGAATTTGGGTCGATTTACCCAGAGACGGTAAAGCAAAGTACTCCTGACTTACAGGACAATACGGAACAGGCGGGCAAATAGTAGTAGGGTGGGCAATGCCCACCCATCCCGTCATCGACCAAGCTATGACTATTCCCTGTTGGACTAACTGATGTCCTTTGCGTACCTCGTAGTGCTATAAAATCCCAATCTGGTTGTTGCTGGAATGATTAATCGCTATCAGGAGTTGAAACCTTTGTACCGAATTGACACCAAGGATTTTACTTCGCAGAGGGCGTGCGATCGCACGCCGCAGTAAGATACCCTTCTCGACGGAGTATCTTCAACGCTACGATTGAGGAATAATCCCCCAATTGGATCGCGTTGATGTTTATTGAGGACTAAAAACCATGAGTGGAAAAAAGATTTTAATGATCGTTGGTGATTTCGTCGAAGACTACGAAGTCATGGTGCCATTTCAGGCATTGCAAATGGTGGGACATACTGTTCATGCAGTTTGTCCTGATAAAAAGGCTGGAGACACCGTAAAAACAGCGGTTCACGATTTTGAAGGGGATCAAACCTATAGTGAAAAACCGGGTCATAACTTCGCATTGAATGCCACATTCAGTGAGGTAGTAGCCGCCGATTATGATGCCTTGGTGATTCCTGGTGGACGCGCCCCGGAATATATCCGCCTAAATGAGACGGTTTTAGAGATAACCCGTCACTTTGCCCAAGCCAATAAACCCATCGCCTCTATTTGTCACGGATTGCAGGTATTAGCCGCCGCTGGTGTGCTAGAAGGAAAAAGCTGTACCGCTTATCCAGCTTGTGGACCTGATGTGAAGTTGGCAGGAGGATTATATACCCACATTCCTCCTAATGAAGCGATGGTGGATGGAAATTTAGTCACCGCACCGGCGTGGCCCGCGCACCCGGCTTGGTTAGCCGAGTTTCTCAAATTGTTGGGGACAAAAATCGAACATCAACAGATGGTTGTGGTTTAATATTCCCTTCTGCTCTCTGCCTTCAAGAAGCCTTCTTGAGGTTAAGCCCCAAACAAGAGTAACCAAATTGGTAAGGTGAGCAAAAGTCCTGTAGAACCAACCGCCAGTGCGGTCACAGTTAACTCGCGATCGAGTTCATACACTTCCGCGATGACTAAAGTGGCAAAGGCTGGCGGCATTGCCATTTGCAGGACGATCGCTAATTGCGGCTTACCGACTATGCCAAACTGCGATAAAGCCATACCTAATACCAAAGGAATCAGTAACATTTTAATGCCCAGACCCACCCCCGCTTGTTTAACTTTGCGCCAAGACGCCAACTGACTCAAGCGCATACCAATCAGAACCAGTGAAAGCGCGATCGCACTCCAGGCAAATTTTTCCATACCCTCCTCCAGCCATCCCGGTAACGGAACCTGACGCAACGCCAATCCGACGCCCATACTCCACAGCGCCGGATTAATCACTAGCGATCGCACTAACTGCCCCTGACTCTTATTACCCCGACCAAAACGGGCTGCTAATACCACGCCTAAACCATAGGCCCCAAGTAAAGTTCCCAGCATGTCATAAAATAGCGCCCAACCAAAATAGTTTTCTCCCAATAAGGTTAGATTAACAGGAAACCCCAAATAGCCCGTATTCCCCACCATCGACGCCAGCAAGAAACTTCCTTGAGTCGGTTTATTCCATGCAGATGGATTATCATTTGTCAAGCCCTTATTCGCAGCAAATTGACCTCCACCTTTCATCCAAAACCAAGCCAAGAGAGCGCCCAATAAAATCGCCACCCAAGCCGCGATCGGGGCAATCCAAATCTTTCCCGATAGATCCGCACCCCGCAGAAACGTAATAATACTGATAGGAACTCCGATCCAGAACAGAAATTGACCAATAAAGGTTGGTATCCACCGGGGCATCACAAGTCCCAACACCCATCCGAGTAGTACACCACCCCCTAGCTGGAGGTAAAGTTGGAACAAGGGTTGTAAACGCTCTGGATCTAGGCTGGGCATTAGAGAAGGATCAAACAGACAACGGTTTTGATGATACGTCAGTCTCTAAGAAAAGAAATTGGCACAGATTACAGAACAGAAAAACTTATACTATAGAGTTCAGTGCTGCCTTCTTCCAGTTGGAATAGGTTCCCCTTTCCCCGTTCAAGAATTAGCACCTTCAGGAGTGGAGTTTTGAATACCCCCGATTTTTCAGGAGAACCCGTCAACCTATCCGAATCAACAGAGGAGGATATTCCCGTAGCCGTCAGGGATACGCCCGACACCCGACGGCGATCGCGGTTACAGCCGTTTCTAATTGTCCTGGCAGTATTAGGATGCGGCGCGATCGTTTTGGGGCTAATCCTATCCTCGTCCACCTTCCAATCCCCTCAAACGGCAACCTCTTCCCCACAACCCACCACAACGGATACCTCCACCCCAGCTAATCCAGAAGAGAGTGATAACGACGTCGATAATCTTTTGGGACATCTCCCCTACGAAGAAGCCCCCCTATCCGAACTCGAACCCATTACCTCAGATGGTCGCATTCAACTACGGGAAGCAGCGGCGAAGAAATTTAAAGCGATGAGGGCAGCCGCTCAAGCCGATGGCATACTATTAGTGCCAATATCCGGCTATCGTACTCAGCAACAGCAGCAGCATCTCTTTTTTGACATCAAAGCACAACGGGGACAAGTGGCGACACAACGGGCTGAAGTTAGTGCGCCTCCCGGTTACAGCGAACATCACACCGGTTATGCTGTCGATATTGGCGATGGCAGAACACCTGCCACAAATCTGAACACCAATTTTGAAAATACGGCGGCGTTTAAGTGGCTGGAAAAGAATGCCGCGTACTATAGCTTTGAGTTATCCTTTCCCAAAGGAAATCCCCAAGGTGTGAGTTATGAACCATGGCATTGGCGCTTTGTTGGTGATCCAGATAGTTTAGAAACCTTCTACAAAGCCCAAAATTTGGATCGTCCTGATTCCGAACCGTCTCCTTCTCCCTCAGAACCAGAGGATGACCTAGTACAAGGGAATAGGGAACAGGGAACAGGGAATAGGGAATAGGGAACAGGGAACAGGGAATAGGGAATAGGGAACGGGGAAAGGTTGTTGTAGTGCGAGCGTCTCGCTCGCTATTTTGTATGGTAGATGCAGAAAGGATCACGGAACTGGAACAAGAGATTGAAGCACTAAAACGTATAATTTGGGAGTTATCCAGTCATGGCTGATAATCCGATCACTCAGCAAGATTATACTATTCCCGAAGAGGACTGGCGTGTTGCTCATACTAGGATAGAGGAAAAGCTGCGCCGGAATGCCCAAAGGCAGAAGGGTTGGAAGTTAATGGATTCTGCGACTCTGGTTGACGCGGCAAAATTGTTAGGTGAATCCGATGCTCCACTTCCTACTCCTGAAGAGTTACGTTGGCTTAGGGACAATTTGCTCAAACACCAGCAAGCTGTGGAAAAACTGATCAAATTAATTGATTCTTTATTAAATCGGTGAGTCAAAAGTCCAATATCATAATTGTAAAGACTCTCTTTAGCTTGTCACCGATAACCTATCAATCAAATCCGCTCTAATTCAAATGCTAATATTCTCATATCACTAGAAGTTTACCTTGTCAATGGCAAACCGTTAAAAATTTAAAATTAACCCTCAACAAAACGCACTTTTATCAACTTGTGAGCAATGGTGAAGACTCCCGCGCTCCATAGCCGGGAGATGAA
>NZ_JBKHHI010000410.1:0-6087 GCF_046539235.1 Coleofasciculus sp. | reverse complement strand
CCATCCACAATATAACGGTCAACCCAAGAAATCGTTCTCGAAATCAAATCAACCAGAAACACTATCGTTACCCGATACAACTTTTGGGTATATAAATCGTAAGCAAAAAAGTCTTGCAACGCCTTTGAACCAAATCGAATCGGCTTTTCCACTTGGTTACTCAGATACAGATACGCTGCTGCACCGCCACCAATCGCACTCGACAACACCAACGAACCCGCCACCGTCGGATTCACGCTTACCCATTCCGGTAACAGATTCCAGGTGGCTAACAGTAAAGGAACGTGCAGTGTAAACCCCATTAGCAGTATCATAGGGAAGACCATGGGCCAATGTGCTTCAGGCGATCGCTGTGCCATTTGTTTAGGCTTGCCACCAAAGACTAACCCGAAGACACGGAATAGACTAAACGAGGCTAACGCATTTACCACTAACAACAGGGCAAATAATTTCGGGTGACTGGTAAACAGAGAATCTCCCAACTGTAAAAACGCCCAAAATCCGCCCAGAGGCGGAACCGCTATCAATCCAGCCGCCCCCACCAAGTAAGATAAGCCACAAGCTGGGCGTTTTGTCCATAATCCGCCCAATTGCGTCACATCCTGAGTAATACTGTTCCAAATAATCGTCCCGGTACTCATCACCAATAACCCCATGGCGACAGCGTAGGTCAACATTAATAACAGGGCGGTTTGGATTTGTCCCGTACCCACCGCAATAAACACCAATCCTAGATAAGCGCTAACCAGATAGGACAGAGTACGCTTAATATCGATTTGTGCGATCGCGACCATCGTACCACCCACGGCGGTTACCGCACCAATTAAAATGACGGCGGATATCGCAACGGGAGATATGGCGATAACGGGTTGCAGTTTAATCAACACCCACGCCCCCGTACACACCACCACAGCATTCCGTAGAATGGTACTAGGAACTGGTCCTTCCATGGCTTCATCTAACCATAAATGCAGGGGAAATTGAGCGCATTTACCCATCGGACCGGCAATTAATGCCAAACCCACCAATGTGGCTACTTTCGGATCAAGATTAACGCTACTTGCCCAGTCTGCCAATTGAGGAAAATCCCAAGTTTGGGACAGCGGATAGATACCAATCACGCCCATTAATAGGACTAAATCTCCCACCCGTTTGGTCAGGAATGCATCTCTCGCCCCGGTTACCACCAAGGATTGATTAAACCAAAATCCGACTAAAAGATAGGTTCCCAGAGTGAGAATTTCCAGGATAATGTAGCTAAAAAACAAGGAATCGCAAAGGACAAGGGCGCACATTCCCGCTTCAAACAATGCCAGAAAGGAATAGAACCGCGCCCATCCCCAATCGGTTTCTAGGTAACCAATGGCATAAATTTGTGCCAAGAGGTTCAACCCAGTGATTACCATTGTCGCCCCAATCGTAACCGCCGAGATTTCTAGGGGAATGGATAAATCCAAATCAACCACTTGTAGCCACGGAATCACAACCGATTGGGCTGGTTGATTCCAGATGGCGAGTAATGCCAATACCCCATGCAAAAAGGCAATGAAGGTCATCAACAGATTAATATAGCCTGCGGGTCTCGGTCCGGTACGATTGATAATCGCCGGAGACCAAGGGACGGCTAAAATTGCACCTAATAGGGCATAGCAAGGTATTAACCAGGCAGAGTCAAGGAAAAACTGAGTCATCGACATGACCTCGTGGGTGTATACAAAGCCTCTCTTCAGTGGTATTGAACCTGAAGAAACCCTGATAGACAGGTATTTTTACTTAACGATTAATTTTTTTTAAGTTTTCTAAGCTTAGTGTATAGTGTAATGGGTCAAGGGTAAAGTTTAAACAAAGCAATTAGACAATTTGACAATCGCAGCGATAATCCCCATCTATCAAAGCGCTGGGAGATGAGGGAGCAATGTAGAGACGTAGCATGCTACGTCTGGAAGCTGGGGAAGCTGGGGAAGTTAACTCAACACTCTACCTTACCTATTCCCTATTCCCTATTCCCTGACATAAGACATAAGACGAAGTTATGGGAAAATGGATAGCTGTACTGGGATTATTGGTATTATCGTGGGCGGTGGCATTTTCGGCTGAGGCGTCGGTGTGTCGCACAATCAAGGATCACCATATTTGTATCCTGAGTATCAAGCGCTCCGCCAAGTATTATTGGCAGTATCGAGTCGCCGTGAGTATTGATGGAGTAAAACGTCCTGTAGAGATATATAATTGTCGCGATCGCACCCGGATTCGCCAGGATGGATTGGTGGTTTCATTTGAACCGGACGGCGCTGGAGAGTTTATTTGTAGTTTCTTTTAGAATCTCCCAGGCATTCTTTGATATCAAAATAGTTAGCGTTAAAAAAAAATTATAATGTCTAGATACAATCCGCTGATATCAATGAACATTTGTAGAGGCTAACTACCAACATCAATAAACATTTGTAGGGGCGACCCGCTGATATCAATGAACAACCCCAATCCACTCAATCGACTCGGGTCGCCCTGTCGCCTAACCTCAAACTTAAATCTATAATCCCAATGAGTAATAACGCTTTCACTTATAATAATTGGCAGGATTGGATCGTCGTATGTGGCTATATCAGCTTTACTATTTTTATCCTTTGGCAAGTTTTAAAACCCCGGTAATATAGAAAACCGATTGTAGGGGCGCACTGACGTGTACCCTACCCTGTGTTCTAGGCTAAGCGTCTTTCTGATCAGAACATACTGTTTCAGAACCTACTGGATCATCAAGTCGCGGTAACTTGAGTAAAACCCCCGCAAAAAACCAATAATAAACTTCCACCGGATCGACAGCCAGAGGATAATAATAGGTGTTATAACTAATAAACAAAACAAAGACCCAAAGACACAACCCTAACCGTTGTAAAGACGCATCTTGCACCGACCGATATGCCTTAAACGTAAGAAACGTCAGCAAAGAAACCAGCGCCAGGAAAGCCAAAACCCCAATCGGACCAATTTCATAAAACAATTTGGCATAATAGGTTTCAATCAGTTGAGTTTCCCCCAAGCGACGCGCCGCATTAGTCGCTCGTCCTAAACCATGACCTAATAATCCCTCTTGTTTACTCAACACCCACTGAAATTGATCTAGCATAAACCTATGAGGTGGAGACGCCTCCCAGCGATCAACAAAACTAATCACCCGTTCTTCTACCTTTCCCAAGGTTTGAGTAATCCAAATCGCTAAAAGAACACCAACTCCTAATTTAATCGGTAGCCATCCTTTATGCCGATCCGTGAGTAATAATAACAGCACAAACGTCGCCGGAACGATCGCCAAGGCAATTCGTTGACCCGAAATTACCGCCGCCGCCAAGACTGCAACCATCGCCACCCATCCCACGAATCGCCAACGACGAGACGGATCACTAACACTCGCCCCATAAGTGAAAAAAGCGCTGGAAATCAGAAACCAACCCCATTGCCACGGTGCGACAAATGTTCCAGGTAAGCGAATTAACCCAACTTGAGGATTGTATAACAGAGAACCGCCGACTAAACATCTTGCCTGTAAACTGGCTCTGTAGACAGCATCTCCAGTCAAACTATTGTTACTGGGACATAAACCGGTAACCAGCCACAGATATTGGAGGAACGCCAAGCTACAGCAGATGAGGATCACAATCAGGTGCAAGCGAGTTAGGAAAAATAAATCCGTGCGATCGCGAATTAGATAATATCCACACAGAAGTAGGGGAATATACCCCACCAGCCCTTTTAATCCCAGAATTCCCATCAGAAACGGGCTTCCTTTAACCTGAGGATCAAACTCCTGTGGTAAATTGACCAGTAGGAACGTGATTAACGCCACCGCTAGCACAAGTGCGATCGCGATTAATAAGGGTTTGAAAATCGATCGCGGTAGGAGTTTCCAGAACGAATCCCGCGACTGAATCAGGGCGATTAGGGCGGGAAGGTAAAATGCATCTTTAATTAAATGAAATAGGGGATGATTCCCGGAGTAGGTGATTTTCTCACCCAGGGATTGGTAAACATCGCCCAGCGAATAAATAATGCTCCCGCTGAAAGGAAGATAAATCAGCAGTCCCCATAATCCAATGCGGGGATACTTATAGGAAAGAATTGAGAAAAAAACAATGGCAGTACAGGCAATACCTGTCTGAAATCCACCGACTAGACCCAAGATAACACCAATAAAGGCAGAAATATAAAGTGCCACTATAATGAATCGAGTCAGTGCTGCCTTATTCATTTCAGTTTAATTTGGGAGGTTACCTTAATGCCGCATCAAGCCATTGTTTAATCGTAGAAGCAACCTGATCCAGGGGCAATTCTTGAGACTGGTGAGTTGCCCGCACTGCAACTTCCACTTTACCCTGTTTGAGCGATCGCCCGGTGACGATACGATAGGGAATGCCAATCAGATCGGCGTCTTTGAACTTCACACCCGCCCGTTCATCGCGATCATCGAGTAGAGTTTCTACACCAGCTTGCCATAACTGTTGGTAAAGTGTCTCGGCGGCGTCCATCTGTTTGGCGTCGGAGATATTGGGAACGGTAATAATCGCGTGGTAGGGTGCGATCGCGGGTGACCAAATAATTCCATCCTTATCATAGGATTGTTCCACCGCCGCTTGCGCCAGTCGCGATACGCCTACACCATAACATCCCATATACAAGGGATTTTCTTCCCCCGCTTCGTTGGTGTAGGTTGCACCCATGGCTTTAGAATATTTTGTGCCTAACTGAAAGATATGTCCAGCTTCAATCCCCCTAGCGCTGTGCAGGATTTGGCTAGGATCATGAATCGCGCGATCTCCTGCTTTGGCTGTCCGCAAATCTACCACCTGTTTAGGTAAGGCGAAGGGTTCACCCCAATTCGCACCAACGACGTGATAGTTGGTTTCATTCGCCCCAGTGACAAAATTTTTCAAGTCAACGGCTGTGTTATCAACTAAGCGTAAAAATCGCGGCGCTACATCGCTAGCTGGGCGGATATAATCATCATCTAAATCTGGGGCGATATAGCCGACAGGGAGGGGTTTAGACGCCCATTTTGCCTGGGTGGTGGCGTCGGGAACGGTTAAGGCGATGAGGGCGTTGGCATTATATTGATCAGCTAAACGAATTAACTCATTTTGCAGTTTTACCTCGTTAACCTCTTGATCGCCTCGGATACTGACGATTACCAGTACCGTCATCCCATTGTCATAAACGGCTTGATAGAGGACGTTTTTCAAGACGTTGGTTGGGGAACAGTTGAGGAATTTACACAGGGAGTCGATGGTGGGTGTATTGGGGGTTTCCCGTTTTTCGTAAGTCTCAAAGGGAGACGGTTCCGCATCCGCCGGGAGGGAACTAGCTTTTTCCACATTGGCAGAATAGTTCCCATCTTCAGTGTAGAGAATCTCATCTTCGCCAATATCCGCCAGAATCATAAATTCTTGGGAACCAGAACCGCCAATTGCGCCAGGATCAGCTTCCACGGCGCGAAAGGCTAAACCGCAACGGGTAATCATGTTGCGATAGGCTTGATCCATGTCCTGATAGGTTTTTTTTAGGCTTTCTTCATCGGTGTGGAAGGAATAGCCATCTTTCATAATGAATTCTCGTCCCCGCATTAGTCCAAAGCGCGGGCGGATTTCATCTCTAAACTTAGTTTGAATTTGGTAGAGGTGGAGGGGAAGTTGGCGATAGGAACGGATCATCTCCCGGGCGATGGTGGTGATCACCTCTTCGTGAGTGGGTCCGAGTCCCAGTTCTCGGTTTTGGCGATCGGTGAGGGCGAACATGATCCCCTCGGCTTTAGTATAGGTGTCCCAGCGCCCGGATTCTCGCCACAGGTCAGAGGGTTGGAGTTGGGGAAGTAAGCATTCTTGGGCGCCAGTGGCGTTCATTTCTTCCCGAACAATTTGGGAGACTTTTTGTAAGACGCGCCACATCAGGGGGAGATAAGCGTAGATTCCGCTACCGATGCGACGGATATAGCCGGCGCGAACCAGGAGTTTATGGCTGGGGATTTCGGCTTCGGCTGGGTCTTCCCGGAGGGTGACGAGTAGCATTTGAGAGAGTCGCATCGTGAGGTTCCCTTTTTTG
>NZ_JBKHHI010000409.1:0-6115 GCF_046539235.1 Coleofasciculus sp. | reverse complement strand
TTCAAGAATTGGTTCCGGTTCAGGAATTGGTTCCGGAATCCGTTCATAAAGAGGAATCCGTTCATAAACAAAAATCCGTTCAGGAATCCGTTCAGGAATCGATTCGGGTTGCGGTTGTGGTTGGGGATTGGGTTGTGGTTGGGGATTGGGTTGTGGTTGGGGATTGGGTTGTGGTTGGGGATTGGGTATAAGGTTGGTTTGGTTAGGTGTTATCTGAAGCTGACCCCTAGTGCCTGGTGGGAGAGCCGTCTGATCGATATTGGTTGGTGTAATCGAACCCCCTGCTGTCAAGGTTACGTCGCCTGAATTACCTGGTCCTTGCTCACTGGCATCTATATCATTATCATTAATGCTGATATTACCTCCGGCTGTTACTGTCACAGAACCCGCATTCCCTTGTCCTTGCTCACTGGCATCTATATCATTGATGCTAATATTACCTCCGGCTGTTACTGTCACAGAACCCGCATCACCCTGTCCTTTATCACTGGTGTTGATAGTGTCAGTCGTAATATTTCCTTGAGCCGACAGATTTACAAAACCAGAATCGTCTCCACTACCCCTATTTGTAGTCGCCGTTATAGTACCCGTAATAATGTCACCAGTGGCAAACAATATTACAGGACCGGCATTAGCTTGGTTAGACTCAGAAACTTCATCGGAAGTGTTAATATTTCCTACATTGATACTTCCTGGTGGTAGCGATAACGGTGATCCGGGTGTTTGAAAATTGGTTGAGCCTTCAGTTGCAGGAACGTTAGTCGAAGTTACCGCATCCAACCCTGCTCGCAAAATCAGGGTTGGTTGACTGGTCAAAAGCTCCAAATCTGAATCAGAAATTCCTGCAGTAGCCTCAAGATCATTATCCGGAGCAGTAATCGTAATATTGCCTCCCTGGATACTACCTGTCGCTTCTACCAAAAGGGCTGCACCTTCGTAATCTCCAAACTCAACATCCCCATCGACACGAATAATTGGATCGTAAAGGCTAACAAAATCACCTGGCTTTCCCGATAAATTTAGAATCGAGAAATTTCCCCCACTAGCAAAGTGAGCATCGCCAGAAATATTGCCATCACTGACTAAACTGAGATTTCCACCACTTTGAAACGGTGTTTGCGGATGATTTAGGGCTAAAATATCAATACTCTGATTTCCCTGAAGGTAGAGATTTCCCCCAGCTTGGGCAAGAAACGGATTGACCAGACTATCCCGCACCCGTACTGTATCCTTTGCCAGCAGATTCAAGTCTCCCGTTGTTTGTAACTGACTCTCCACTAACGTCAGATTATGTTGAGCTGATAGTGTAGCCGTTTGGGAATTCACATTACGCGCCACGATATCCCCATCTTCTACAGCGATACCTGACCCAACTAATTTAACCTCTCCACTACTACTCACCTCCACACCCGGTATTTGTCCACTCCCGGTTAACAACTGAGGCAAATTCAGGGGAGTTAACGGGATTGAATCAGAGGGTTGAACCTCTAAACTCAGCATATATCCAGGTTGGCTAATCCGCACCATACTCTCACCAGGGACAGTGGTCACACTAATTCCTCCGTCTGGCGCGGTTAAGCTACCCGTACTGACAACCGTACCCCCAATTAAGCTTAAATCTTGTCCGGCTTCTACCCCCAAATCACCTGCATTAATAATTGATCCGGGGTTGGCGGTGTTAAATGTAAACGCATTGGGTTGACCGATCAATGTGGCATAATTATTTGCCCCTTGTGCATTGAACCAATTATCGCCAATGCCAATACCCGTAGCCGTCGTAGCGGTAAAGGATGCGGGAACGTTAAGTTGAGCATTTTCACCAAATACAATACCCGCAGGATTCATTAAAAATAGATTAGAATTTCCCCCAGTCACTTGCAGCAACCCGTTAATGACCGAAGGGTCGCCACCTGTCACACGGGACAGAATGTTTTTAATAGTAGGATCAGAAATAAAATTAGCCGTTTGATTCGCGTCTAAACCAAATTCACTGAAGCTATGAAAACGATTCACCCCATCCCCAGAAGTTTGTCCCCCGGTAATGTCAAACTGATCCCCATTGGGTGTGACAATAGTACCCGTCCCATCTGGCGCTTCAACAACCGATTGAGCCAGTCCCCCCGTTGGTAAGCCAGCCAGGAGTAACGTCAACAGTAGATAGTGAATTCGTTTACTTTTTTTCTTGGTCATGGTGAATAGATTGGCAACCACCAACCAGCAATTGATCAATACTGTTGTGTTCATCTTGTCTGTCATTGGTTGTTGCCTATTCTAGGGTCAGGAATACTCAGAATAAATGACGATTTATCGACGCTTTAGTTTCCTATTTTTGGGGAATTAATATAGTGAACTTGATTCAATAGTCTACTTCATTGAAGCTTAACAAAATGCAGATTCTGTAAAGCTACCGCTTTAGGGTTAAAGTGCGATATCATTTTTTTAGTACCCATTAAAAATATTATAAATAATTGTCAGACTTATGGGACATTTAAGGTATACCCCATTTGGTTTAATTTGTCCTGTGGAGATTTGGACAATTTGGCAGTATGTCAGGCTACAGCCCTCACCCCCAGCTCCTCTCCATCCCGTTCAAATCCCCCTCTTCCCTTATAGATCCCCCTTCCGTCCCCCTTACAGGTGTAAAAGACCAACCTAGATTATCAGCGTAAAATGTGTTATTTTAACGTATAACGAATTTAGATTGTGCAATAAACAGTGAAAAATTATATACTGGAATATGTTGAAGCATTAAAATTTAGGGCTGATGAAACTAAAAGGGCGGGTCACTGCTTATCTACCGGAAGAAATCCAGAGAGCCTTGGAACAGTGGGCAGAGGAAGAAAGTCGGTCACTGAGTAGCCTAGCGACCTACTTGTTAACTCAGGCTGTCAAAGAGCGTCAACAACAACAAAACCAGTCTAATTAGTGCAGCTTGTTAGTGCAGCTGGGCAACAATATGCCGACCATTGGCAAAATCGACAGGAATGTCTTGAGGTTAAACTGATCAGGTGGATAAGTCCTAATCGATGTGTTTAGTGCTATATTTATCAGCCAATTGACGTAAAAGATTAAGAAGTTTTGCTGAGGCGGGAACCCATCCTCGGAAGACACAATTGCATGTAGGGACAAATCAGAACCTGAATGGTTTAAGGGCTTGGGTAATTTGAGGTACTAGCACGCTACCTCAAACATCATGCACAAGCCCTCTCTCTATTTACTGATTAGCCTCAGACTCGGCTGGCGGGTTAGACTCTGCTGGCTGGCTAAAGTCTAGCAGGGATTGAGTCCCCGGAAAATAAGTTGCCCAAAACGAAACAATAGGACGCCGTTTCCAGTTTTGACGACTCACTTCTAGCAACAAAATGGGCGCGATCGCATTATTATGTTGCCCAATAATCGTCACGGCGACATCAGTGACTAATATATCACCATCGAAACTGCGCTGGGCGGCGGCTCTAGCAACGGCTTCAGCGCGGCGGAGAAAGTTAGAATAACTTTCCTCGGGTTGACTGATCAGAGATACTTCCACTCGTGCCGTGTAAGCTTGAGCCATCTCAGGAGCGATCGCGGCTGTGATCAGCCAACTGATACTGGTACAACCGACCAACACCCATAAACCGAGTGGCGCAATTTGTTTTCGGGCAATTGACTGGATCATTGGGGTAGACGACGGGTTATGAAACAGAGATTTTAACAGCAGACGTTGCCTCAGATAACCGCTGAAGGGCAGATTGTTGATGATTCTTTAAATCTCCCCGTTGGAGACGATTTCAGGGTTATCCTGACGGACAGGTAGCGGAGACTATAAAATGATTTTGTCTGTAATGTCTTGATCAAGACTGAACCGTTAGTCCGACAAGACGATGGCAACACTGACCAAGTTCCAGCCGCCAACGTCGAAACCCAAAACCCATGGCAAATTACGCTTGCGTTGCAATTGGCATTAATCGCTATCAGTTTTTACCGCCCTTGAACTACGGACAGGCGGATGCTCAAGCCTTGTGGCAGTTTCTGGTGCAGCAGGGGAATGGGTCATCCGAGGATTATTTAGTTTTAACCGATCATTCACCTTTGATTGATCGCCAATCAACCTATCCCAATCAGGACAATATTTGGCGCTGGCTGGACGCGACTCGCCAACCCTCCCCGACGAACGGCAAAACGTCTGCGTCGAAGTCTTGGCGGTGGTTCTTTTTCAGTGGTTATGGTGTTTGTTGGCAACAAGCCGATTACCTAATGCCTATAGATGGGAATCCCCAGGATATTCCCCGTACCGGGATACCAATGCGATCGCTGCTTAGTTCGCTTCAGCCTCAAGGGGATGAAAATCTGCTGGTTTTGCTAGATATTAACCGATCGCCAGGACTGCAAGCCGGGGAATCGGTGGGTGCGGAAACCGTGGAATTAGCCCGTCAGATGGGAATTACGCTGATCATGTCCAGTCAGCTTGGGCAATTTTCCCACGAAGCGACGGCGTTGCGGAATGGTTTGTTTAGCGCCGCCTTATTGGAAGCCCTGCACTACTATCAACAGGATCTAACCCTAGCCAACTTGGAGCAGTATTTAGGCGATCGCTTACCGGAATTAAGTCAACACCACTGGCGACCGATACAGACGCCTTTAATTATCATCCCTTCACAGACAAACCGACAACAACTCATTTTGCCGATCCCCCAGTCCGCTTCAGTCGAAGAGAAAACGGCGACAACAATTGCCTCGACATTAACATCGGCGGATCAGACCAATGGCAAATCAGCCTATCAGGAAGCCTCCACTAATGGCGCAACCCCCCCCGTCTCCAACTATGGGATTGCCATACCAGACAAACAACCGACGAACTCGTTAATACCGAGGAATGTTGAGGAACCGTCTAACTCAACAACCGCTTTGGTTAAGACACCTGATTTCGCGTCCGAGAACGATAATCCCAAGGATCAGACATGGAAACAATGGCTGCTGCAAGGTGGTGGACTGATACTGGTTTTGGTGCTGATGCTACTCACTCTCAAGATTCTCAACCGCCAAACTGGGACAAGTTCGCAGATCATCCAGCCTGTAACCGAAACCCAACCTACAGGCGATGAAAAGACGGAGGGGTCAGTGGCTCAAAGTCCCGTCGCTGATCAGACTAGCCCTTCACCCGAACCCAACGGTTCGCCCCTTCCAGCTTCGCCCGTGGAAAATCAGGTTATCGAACCTGTGTCTGAGGATAAACCCCAGGAAAAATCACCCGCCTCACCACCACCATCTGATCCGGAATCGATGGAAGCGAACCAACGGATTTTGGCACAAGCTAAGGGCACAATCCAACCCAATCAAGCCTCACTCTTCAGTCAAGCGATCGCCCAAGCCCAGAAAATTCAACCCGGTGAACCTCTTTACCAACAAGCGCAACAGGATATCCAGCGCTGGAGTCAGGTGATTCTTGACTTAGCCGAAGGGCGGGCGAAACAAGGCAATTTTGCATCGGCGATCGCGGCGGCAAAATTAGTTCCGTCTACCAATCCCTCGCTTTATAATCGGGCGCAGTCGGCGATTAAAACCTGGCAGACTCAAGCCCAACAGCAGCAGCAAAGCCAAGCCATTATTCAAGCGGCTAAACAGCAACTGCGACGGAATCAAGCCTCGTCTTATAATCGGGCAATTAATACTTTAAGTAAAATTCCCCCAGGTCAACCGGGTTATGCTCAAGCGCAACAGTTAATTAATCAATGGAGTCGCCAGATTTACCTGATCGCCAATTCCCGCGCATGGCGGGGTCAGTTGTCACTGGCGAGACAAACCGCCGCCTTAGTTCCGCCGGGGACTCCATCATACCCAGCCGCACAGCAGGCAATCGCTCGATGGCAGAAGGATCAACAGTAAGGAGGTGGGAAACATGACAGTTAACGGTGAAGATTGTCATCTGTCATCTGTCATTGGTCATTTGTGAGGGTTTGAGGACTAAGTAGGTCGGTGGAAATAAACCGAACTATGTTAAGTTCTGTGAATGTTCCTCAAACCCTTACTGTTCCCTGTTCCCTAATCTCAACCGTTAACTTTAATTGTCCCCACCTACTTATATAGCAATCCTAAATAGGTTGTGAAAAATCAAAAGAGAGACTTAATATCAATC
>NZ_JBKHHI010000408.1:0-6120 GCF_046539235.1 Coleofasciculus sp. | reverse complement strand
TCAGCATATTGCCTTAACTCCTTTCCCAGTATTAGCAACTCCTCATGCATCTGAGGCTCTAACGACCAATTTTTCTCATGCTGTTTGGGACTGGCGGTGGGCGGTTTCTGGGCTTCCCAGGTTTGTAATAAGGGATGCCATTTTGATAGAAAGGGGCGCAAACCTTTATTAAGAACTGCAATGGCAATTCCGCCAACGGATTGAGAAGAGATGCCCACATCGGGACCCGCGTCTCTGAGGATTTGCCTGGTAATCGCAAACATACTATAGAGAGAATTGAGCGCTTCTCGCAGCAGTCCTTGGTCGGCTTCTAGGGATTGTACCGTGATGCGAGTGACCAGTTCAACGTAGAGTGACCAAGCGGCTTTGCGTTCGGTTTCATCCGCTTCCCATTCCGCACCGCCGATGCCAAATGGGAGGCTGACTGAGACTTTTTTTAATTTGGCGGGGTCTTGTTTGGGCATAAGTTTGTTTCGTTGATGAATTCACTAGAGTCTAGGTTGAACTCAAGGCAAACTTCTTGATTATCTCAGCAACAGCTTCTGCTTTTTCTGGATACAGGTACGCAATCGATATACAAACATTGTAGGCGGTATTTAAGGAGTAGGCGCAGGGAATTAACAGCATTTTGAATCTATTTTTATCTTTGAGTTTGGCAAGAATACTGGCAATGTTTAAAAAGAGTTTATTCTGTTCAATCAAAACTTTTTCCGCTGTGTTAAATGCCTGTTAAACTTGTCCTGCCATTACCTGTATTTGGGCAATCATCCAAAGTGCGTTCAGTTGTTTTTGTTCATCTGTAATCTTTTCTTTAGCCTTGAAAACTGTGTTCAGCGTTGCTGACAGCCCATCTTGATCTCCTTTGTTCCATTGACATGAAGCGATATCCGAGAGCGTTTTTACTTGCGTCCATCCATCCTCGATCTTGTTTGTGTTTTCCCAAGCCAGAGTAATTTCCCCTGCTTTTGCTTGTGCTACCGCTACTGTTGATAGAAGCGAGTCTGGTTTAGTCCGAATTGTTTGGGTTTTCTCTTGTTCAATTATCTCACAAGCTTCAGCCCAAATATCTAATGCTGCTTGCCTTTCTCCTAGTTCCAGCCAAGCCACTGCTATCCAACTTAGCGTTGTGGCTGCATGGTCAAATACCCAATTCCAAGAACGGAGGGCATTCTCATGAATAGTAGTGAGGTCTGTTTTTAATCTTTCCCTCTGTTCTGCCTCTGGATGTACCTGTGCCAGCGTTTTTAGTACCAGGGCTTTATGACCAATCAGTTTAATCTTTTGTACTGTCTCTAAGGCAGCATCAAACTCCTCTGCTTTTGCCTGAGCTATACCTATTGTTGTGAACAATTCAACCATAGACCAATCTATATGATTTGGATTTGGATAATTTTGCTGTTCAACCTTCTGTACAATATCAATAGCTTCAGTGAAGATGCATTTCACCTCATTTCTTTGACCTACTTTGGCGTAAACCTCGCCCAACCAGGCTAGAACGTTTACTTTTTGACTCAGCTCATTAATGTTCTTAGCAATTTCATTGACATCCTTAGCGTTAGCGTAAGCGAGTCCTTTTTCGTTCTGATCAGATAGAAGCAGCAACTCTGCAACATTGAGCAAACTAGAAGCTGATTGATATGAAACGTCATCAGCCAAGGATTTTTTAAGTCCCATGGCAAAGGTATCTCGTGCTTCTTTTGCCAGATCAATTTGTGACTGTATTGTAGCTATTGAGTTGAAGAGTTTAAGCTTTTTCCATGGATTGAACAAGCCGTTAGTAATTTTGAGAGCCTGACTAAAGTTTTTGGCATGAGCGTATGCTGTAGCTATTTCTACCAAGGCATCTTCTTGCTTGTTTTGTCCCCGAATATTACTTCCAAGTGTAAATGCATCCTCAAATTGTCCTGCTGTCACCTGTCCTTTAATAATTTCTATCAGCGCTTCATCTTTATCGGTTTGATTATCTGGAATATCAATCATGTTAGCCGTTTTAACCGCTTGGTCAAACCATCTTAGCTTGGTTTGGGCTTTAACTATTGTTAACAGAGATTGTGCTTTGCAGCGTTTGTCCTTAATTTGCAGTGCTGTTGTTATAGCATCGGTAAAATCTTCTTGCCATCGCTCAGCTTTCTGTGCCTGTACTGCTACAATCTCCTGGAGAATCATATCTTTATAATAGTCAGGGCTATTATCATAAATTCTCTTGGCGGTTTCCAGAACAGAAATAAAAATTCTATCGTCACACTCTTCCTGGCTTACTATCCACAGCAAAAGTCCTTCTATCGATTGATGGTCAATCGTTGTAAGTTCTTCACCGCTCTTAAGGGCATCAGCTAATTCTCCAATCTCTGCTTGCTTACTAGCTATTCTAGAGAGGTAAATATACTTAACATTGTCTTCAATGTTCCATGCAAATTGTTTAGCTTGACTCAATGAGATTCGTGATTGCTCTCTATCCCCAATTTTTGCTTGCGCCTCGGCAAGATATATCCAGTCGTCTTCTAAGTCACATTGAAACTCAATTCGTTGCAGGGTTTCGCGGGCATCAGAAAACAGTGCTGCATCTGCCTGGTAATTTGCTATGTCAATCAAAGTCCTCATTCGAGCCTTTTGATTTTCAATCTTGTGTGTTGCTTCCAGAGCTTCGCTAAAGGTGGCTCTTGCTTCCTCCCTATGTTCCAGTTTAATTTGCGCTTTGGCTATATCACCCATCCACCATGCCCACCAATAGCTTGGAAAGATTTGTCTTGTAATTTCAAGGACTTTTGCAAAAACAATTTGTGTTTCTTGACTATTGCCTTTTTCTAATTGCGCCTCTAGTATATCTCTGAGTGGAAAAAATTGCTTGAGCTCCAAAATAATCCGTTCTGCAATTGTAAGGGCGGCTTGAACCTTACCAAGTTTGAGGAGACACATACAGAGCCAAGACGAAGCAGAATATTCAAAAAGCCTTTGATGCAAAGCGAGACAGGTTTCCTCACTCACTTCAAAAATATGAGCAAGGAAATATGTAGCATACTCACATAGCCAATCAGTAGCCCAATTGAGTTGAAAAGAGGGCAAATTTTTCTGCTGTAATCTCTCCAACGTCTCCCGTGCGTCATCCAGCTTGCCCTCATCTTTCAACTCCCACGCCAGCAGCAGATACCAAAGAATACGGTGTTCAATCTCATACTGATTTGCCAGTACCCATGCCCTTTTGAGACTACCCGATCGCAACGCCTCTAAAGGTGACTCTTGAGCATTTGTCTGCCCCAGTCTGTGTGCGTGTACCAGCACAAACTCAGCCATTTTCTCTGCCTTGTCTTCTTCCGCAGCACCCTGCAACGCAATCTGAACAGTCTTCAAAGGCAAATTAGGCTCATCAGGTAACTGTTCTAGTTGGGTAGCCGCAAAGTCTGGATTTCGTGCGATCGCATACAATTCCTGCCACCGCTTCGCCTTTCCCAAATGTTCGGCATAATACCGCAACCCATAAGAACTATGGTATTCCTGCCATTTGGCACAATAGTCAATTAACTTAGCTTCCGCCAAAGACGCCTGATGCCCCAGCGCTCCTTTAAACTCCTGGGCGAGTAAGGGGTGAGCAAAACTATAACAACCCGTTTGAATACTAAACCATCGTGTCGCCTGCCAGGGTAAATCGGCTAAATCCCAGGCATTCAACGCAGTCAACGCTTCAATATCATCCTCAGATAACGCTCCCAACGCCACTGACAGCAACGCAAACAACTCCCGCACTTCCCTTTGTCGCTTAATCTCGTCAACCTTGGCAAGTTGGCGAAACTGTTCTTTCACATAAGCTTTGAACCCACCGGGACTATTCCGGAGTACGCCCTGCACATCCTGACCCTTTTTTGCCGCCTGTCTCAATTCATCAATCAGATAACGCAGGTAAAGCGGGAATCCCCCAGTTATCTCATCCAGCCGTTGAACAAAATCCTGATTCTGGCTATACGTGACTAACTCGCTGATTTGCCCTAGCCACTTAGGAATTGCCTCACGGCGTAACCGATTCAGATACAATCTCTGAGCATTATCTGTCCAATTCCGCAGGTATTCCGGCTCATCCCCTACCTCAGCCCGTGCTGAAGCAATCACAAACACGCCATCCGGGAGCCTGGTAAAAAACGGCTCCAATGGTTCTGAAGCCTCATCCAATCCATCCAACACAATCACCAGACGCTTACCCTCTGGCGAGACAGGTTTCTCCAGCATCCCCACCAGGATATCCCGCATCTGATTCGGATCATTCGGAAACTGCCCATTCCTAATGTTGTGATACAGATAGAGTTGTTTGAGCAGATGGCGATAGGCTTCCGAGACTAAGCGCGTCTTCTGGTAACGATAACTAAAACAGTGATAGGCGATGAAACAATCCTCCTGCTGGCTTTCTTGCCAATGGGACAACAGAGCCGATTTGCCAAAACCCGCCGCCCCCGTTACCAACAGCACCCCCCTAGAACTGTGCTGCACAAACTCATCAAGCTGACGCTGCTCCTCCTCTCGCCCTTCAAAGGGCTGCTGGATATACTCATTAACTATTCCCTTAACTTGAGCTTCTATCTCATAGCCGATATATTGCTCACCAATAATCGCAATCGCCGATTCAGCCAGGATGGTATTGAGGCGTTCAACTCCCTCTGACTCTTGCTCCAGCCGTTGAATTACTCGGATAGCTCGCAGCGATTGCGCCGCAAAGGGGCTAGGAATAATCGCCGGGTCAATTCCCAACCGGAACAGCACTTCCTCAAATTGAGCCGGATTCAGCGTTTTCAGGCGCTGTAGTAGTTCGCCTCGACTATCCATTCAACCCTATCCACCTGATAAGTTGCGTTCTATCATGTCATGCTGAGTGTTCTATCATGTCATTCTGGGCGTTATATCATGTCATGCATTTAAATTGGGAATGGGTAGCGAGCAAGATGCTCGCACTACTGGCGTGGCACACCTTATTTGATGAATTAAGCATTAGCCCCGAAACCGTAGGGGCGCACCGACGTGCGCCCAATTTCACGGTCAAATCTATTCCACAATTTTAGCTGTGTTAATCCAGTAGTGGCATGACCCACCTACAATAGGGCTTTGTTTGTAGTAAGCACGAAGAGTGCTTTAACGCCTAGCTGGAGAGGGCTAAAGCCCTCACTACAAAACAAATCTATTCCACAATTTTAGCTGTGTCGTACCATTCACCTTAGACTGCATTACCAAACTGTCAGTATTCAACCGGACATGACATCACCCTACCTCTTTAAGTGTGGAGCCGCTTGATAAATCGAGTCTAGCAATCCTGACAGCGACTCGCCGTCTTTTTGACTCGCCAATTTAATAATCTCTTTGGCTTTTTGCACCTGTGCCACATTCATTGGCAGTTGCGACTCATCCACCTCATAGTAGAAAATAACCTCATCAAACTGAGCCGGAAGCAGGCATTTGAGCAGATTAAACGCCAAGATTCTCGGCATAACGCCAGATGACACCTGGGCTGGGGGTGAAGCCGGAACAGGTGCAGGCGTCGTCTCACCCTTAAGCGGCGGCTTCCCTGACTCCCCCCGCATCCCTCGGATAAGTTGTTGAAATCCCTGCTCATAGTTATCATCATTAATGCTGACGTGGAGAAAAGATTGCAGAAAAAACGGCTTTTCGCAGTCTTTGTAGAGAACCGGAATTAGGCGGCGGCTGGGAGTCAGTGACTCAAGTTTAGCCTTTTTTTCCTCCTCAACTTGTGCCATTAGCCATGCGTCTTTCTCATAACTCACCCACTGGGAATTAACACTATCGGGGGAGAGAACCAGAACTAGAATACCTGCATTGGTTAATCCGTCTTCCAACTTATCCGGTATTCTATCACCGGGCAGAATCTCCCATTTATCCAACCAAGCATCAATCCCTTCGCGGCTGCGTAAATCCGTTGCCAGACGCTCAACAAAGGGTTTGTCAATACTGCTATGACTGATAAACGCTTTCATTATTTCAGATTATTAATATGGGGATTATTATAAACTACTCTTGGAGATTTACACACTATCGAGCCACCCTAAACCTGGTAAGCCAGATGAGTCTTGATTACCCCCTTTTGCCATGGCGATTGAAATCGCTGCTACACAAACAAAGCCTGCC
>NZ_JBKHHI010000407.1:0-6125 GCF_046539235.1 Coleofasciculus sp. | reverse complement strand
AACAATGAACCATCAACAATGAACCATCAACAATGAACCATCAACAATCAACAAATGACGAATGACAAATGACAAATCAATCCACTCAAATTCTACTTATTGACGATGACCCAATTTTCCGATTAGGTTTAGTCACAGCCCTGGAAGCCTTTGCTGATTTAGATATCGTAGCTGAGGTTGATACAGCAACGGCAGCCTTAGAAAGTTTAACCACCTTATTCCCCCAAGAACAGGTTAATTTAATTATCTTAGACTTGGCATTAGGGCGATCGCTCGGCAGTCCCCTAACTGGACTATCCTTGTGCCAGCAACTTAAGACAGATTATCCCAACCTACCCATCTTATTGCTAACCGCCCCATCGGAAACCAATCAGCTTACCGCTGCCAAAGGTTTGGGAGTGGAAGGGTACTGTGCTAAAGGATGTGCTATCACCTTAATTGTGGAAGCCATTCGACAAGTCAAAGCGGGTGAATCCTACTGGCAAATGTTACCCACCCCCGCCAATTCATTACCTCCCCCACGGTGGCATACCCAATTACGCCAGTCAGGATTACAACAAATTGAAGCGGCTTTAAAACAGGTAACGGCACAACTTCAACAGGGAAATTTATCCCGCCTAGATTGGCTATTTTGGACGGGACGCCGTCGAGAGTTATTGACAGCCCGTTGGCTGGTGAATCAACTATTACCGACAGATTCCGGACTTGTTCCCTCTAATAATAGTAATAGCCTTGCTGAACCTCAGCTACGTTTAAATCCTTCATCACCTCGTCCTCCTGTCCCCCAAAATCGTCTGCGCCAATCCCCCACCAGTGCTTTATCCAAAACCTCCTCTGAGGCGTTGCAGTTTCAACCGTCTACACCCCAGGCGGTGACGTTGACCAAACTGGATTCTAGTTTGGCAAATTTGACGAATACTCCCTTGGAAATCGATATTTTGCAAGTGGAGAGACGCCGGGAATTACTGCGTACCGTCCTCTACAAGTTCGAGGAAATGCTGGATGCTTTGCGCTTTTCCCAGGTAACGATGGAGCAGTTGACCCAGAAGCGATCGCGCTTATTACATGATTTATGGCAAGTTTCTCTAACTAACTTTTTTGGTAAATATTCAACCTTAGTCATCGGCAATCAAAATATCGAAATGGTTGAGATTTTGCGGCAAGATCGAGATGTAGTGCAAAGAGCTATTTTAGATAAAATTCCTTTGGTGATTGAGTTATTAGGAAATCGGCTATTTGAAACCCCATTGATGATTGATAACGTATCATATCCTGCCCATACGCCAGAAGCCATGGCGCGAGCAGAGTTATTGTTGCAGAATCTAATTATTCAAGTTGCTAATGGTGTAATCCAACCCCTGTTAAACGAGTTTTCTGATATTGAAATTGTTAAACATGATTTTTATGATAAACGGTTAATATCTTCACGGGAAATTACCAGATTTAGAAATAATTTATCCTGGAAATATCGGCGTAACCAATATATCGATGAACCCCAAGCCATTTTTGAAAGTCGCTATGATTTATTTGTTTTGAGCGAAATTGGCATCAAAAAAGTCGCCATTTATTCCCCTCGGCGTCAAGAATTAGAACAACTACAGGGTACTCAACTAGCCGTCACCATCGCCTATGAACTTCGGGATGCGATCGCGCCACGTTTACGGGGAACAGTTGGCTGGGTTGGTAAAGGCGTAGTTTATGTTTTAACGCAAGTCTTAGGACGAGGAATTGGTTTAATTCTACGGGGCGTTATTCAAGGCGTGGGTAGTGCATGGCAAGATACATGGTTTGGCAAAAATGGAGAACGGGGAAAGTGAAACTAAGTTCAATAAACCGAAACGTTTTCGGTTGCAATCACAAGGGAGCCTAGGAGCAGATGAGCCTAGAAGCAGGGGAGCAGGGGAGCAAAGTTTGTGATCTACTAAGTAGGTTGGTGGAAATAAAATCAACTATATTAACTTATCTAAATAGCGTAGGGGCGGGTTTAACCGATAACGTTTTGGTACAAACTGATAACGAGACTAAACCCGCCCTTTGCTTAACTTGGATGTAGGACAAGTTCTAATCAGAAATTGTACTTGTTTTCTTGCCTAAAGAATCTAACCAACCAGGATAGAAATCGGCAATCTTGACTATAATTATGTTCAGACAAGATTGTACCATCAGGCATAATTGCCCCACTCCAATCGGCTCCATTCAGATTAGCAGCACTCACCTCTGCACCACTCAAATTTGCCCCCTGTAAATCTGCCTGTTCCAAATTCGCCCAATTTAAATCCGAATTACTCAAGTTAGCACATCTCAACTTAACTTGACTAAGATTAGCCCAATTCAGAATTACCCCACTCAAATTTGCTCCACTTAAATTCGCTCCTGTCAAATCTGCCCAACTGAGAACTTCGTCACTCAAATTGACACCTTGAAAATCCCGTTGTCCGGCTGCATATCGCTGTAGCAATTCCTCCGCCGTCATTTTTATCGATCTATATGGGCTAAATCGATGGCTATGGATATGATGGACACAAGACTCTATAGGTTCTCTGCCAATACAGAAATAAGCAAGCTGCATACTGTTATATCCCCGATAAATTAACGTTGCAATTTTCGGTCATTTCGGGGAAAAAGTAATTGAACTAAATCTTAATAAAGGGTGAACGTGATCGCAGTAAAGGCTATACTGAAATCGGTGTTAAGCGTGACCGGAAAACCGCAGACACCTGACGCAAGGCAACGCTCAGGAGTGACAAACGTCACAACGGGGAGTATGGGGGCGGAGGTGCGGAGGTGCAGATGGGGAAGATGAGGAAGATGGGGTTGTAGAGACGTTCCGGTGGAACGTCTGGAAGATGGGGAAGCAAATGACAAATGACAAATGACGATCCTCCCCGTTAAGGTATTAAAATGCGCCTGGATTCAGACTCAGTTTTTACCCCCTGAAATGGCTAAATTTGCCCCGACAAAGGCATAATAGTTGGGCTTGCCCCGATAGTGGAGGCTGATGAATGGGCAACTCCTTAGGCTTAGGCTAAAGTTTCTGGGCAGTATCCTAGTCCCATGGTAAACTGTTGGCGAAACGCTTCAATATCAGTCTTGTCAGGGTTACCATGAGATACCACAGCGACTTGGTAGCGACGCATGACATCGATGGGAGATTGTCCGGTATCGAGGCTCCAAAACGCCATTTGCAAGCGCATGTCGGGTTGGAACGGAATTCCCAATTCGCCCATGAAGGCTTGGAAATCTCCATGTTGCTGAGGCGTGAGGGGATGGTTCATTTTAACTTTAATGACCCAGCCATCAATTTGATGAATCACTGTTGTATATTGAACGGGAAGCTGGATCATGGAGTGGAGGTACTCAACCACTCGCAGTGTCAAACTCGCATTGGCTAAAAAATAAAGGTAATCCATAGGGCAGCTAGGGGTGGAGTCAAGGAATTGCTATACCTTCATTCTGACAACGGGGATCAGGAATTGGTAGGGGAAAAGCCCCCGCTCTTAACTGGGGGATCATACCCAATTCCGTTGTTTTAGGTCTTGACCCTGTGTCTTTGGGGATTCGTACCCGATCGCACAAGGCAAGTCGCGGTATAGAGTAGAGCTAAAACCCTGACCCGTTCATGACCTACCCAATTTGTCAAAAATTGCTCATAAGCTGTACTTGATCCGAAGAACTATCCATGACGAATGACCTATTGCTTTCCAGCTATAACTATGATCTGCCAGAGGGTCGGATTGCTCAAACACCCATTTCCCCTAGAGATAGTTCTCGTTTGCTCGTGGTTGAGTCTCCAACTCAGCACCAACACTGCATTTTCCGAGATTTACCTCAGTTGTTGCGTTCCGGCGACCTGTTGGTTCTGAATAATACCCGGGTAATCCCAGCTCGACTTTATGGTCGCAAGATAACAGGTACGCCTGTGGAAGTGTTATTGCTGGAGGAACGGGGACAGAACTGTTGGTTGGCATTGGTGAAACCAGGACGACGGCTAAAAGTGGGTTCAACAATAGTCTTTGAACCTGATCAACCTATTGTTCCGGCAAGTCATGGAAAGACTCCTCTATCTTCAGACGATACAGAAACACCAAGACAGGACAATATAAAGAATAGATCTCCCCTGAAGGCAAAAATTATCGCCAGAGATGATGCAACCAGTGGGCGTCTATTGCAGTTTGACCTACCCAAGGGGCAGTCCCTAGTCACCCTGTTACCTAACTATGGTCAAGTGCCTTTTCCGCCTTACATCACCCACTCTCAAGCCACACCCGATCAGTATCAAACCGTATACGCCCAAATCCCTGGTGCAGTAGCCGCACCGACAGCCGGATTACATTTCACCCCCGAACTTTTGAAACAGTGTCACATAAGCGGAATTGAGCAGGCGTCGATTACATTGCACGTTGGTGTTGGTACATTTCGCCCGGTGGAAATCGAAGATGTGACGAATCATCAAATGCATGGCGAATGGTTGGAGATACCCGCCGCAACGGTGGCACAAATTCAGCAAACCAAAGCCGCCGGGGGGCGGGTGATTGCCGTTGGCACAACCGTGGTTAGGGCGTTGGAGGGGGCGGCGACGAGTGGGGAGTTGCAGCCCTATTGTGGCAAAACTGAATTATTTATTTATCCCGGCTATCAGTGGCGGGTGGTTGATGGGTTGATTACCAATTTTCACTTACCCCGTTCTACTTTGTTGATGCTAGTGAGTGCATTGATTGGCAGAGAACGACTGTTGAAGTTGTATGCTGAAGCGATCGCGTATAATTATCGATTTTATTCCTTTGGTGATGCCATGCTGATTTTGCCAGAAGCTGTTAACCATTAAAGGGCGAACCAATCGGGGAGTGAAATTGGCACTATTAAGATAGGACGCTATAAACCCTTTCCCCCGCCCACATTCCTTATTCAATTTCCCAATCGTCTTCTACCATGTCTAAACACTACCACCTCCGCTTTGGACTTGCCGCCGCGATCGCACTCAGTTTCCTGTCGGTTGATCCCGCCTTGTCCGATAGTCTACCCAAGCGCCAGCACAGTAAGCAGTTAGTTGAGGGACTATATACGAATGACCTAGAAGCGGCGACCTTTTTTCAACAAGGTGTCATGCGCTATAATCGCGGCGACTTCAAAGCCGCCGAGTTAGCCTTTCGCAAAGCCCTACAGGAAGATCCGTTGATCCCGATGGCACGGTATTTACTGGGGAATGCCCTGTTTCAGCAAGGTCAAATTGACTCGGCGGCTGAACAATACCAGATGGCAATTGGTCTCGATCCGAATATGCCAGAGGCGCATTACAATCTGGGCTTGATGTTATACCAGCAAGGCAATATCGAGGAAGCGATTAGTGCCTATCAACAGGCGATCGCTCTTAATCCCAATTTAGCCGCCGCTCGCTATAATTTGGGCTTAGCATTAGAAGCAGTCGGTGATACTGAAGCAGCGCTGAGTGAATACCAACAAGCCGTTCGCCTCAATCCTAACTCAGCGGTGGCTAAGTACAATTTGGCATTACTCCTCGCCAAACAAAACCAAATCGATTCTGCGATCGCGGCACTACGGCAAGCCCTTCGCAACGATTCACAATTCGTACAAGCCCATTATCAACTAGGATTGCTGCTAGCTCAACAAAACCAGATTACCGAAGCCAAAAATTCCTTTCTCAGAGCAACCCAAATCAATTCACGATTTGCACCCGCTCACTATCGGCTGGGGCTAATTTTTCTGCAACAAGGGGATGCAGAAGAAGCTATTCGCAGATTTAATTGGGTGACGCAGATAGATCCTGACAATGTAGATGCTTATCGCCAATTGGGAGCCGCACTGATTAAAAACGGGGAATATGAGCAAGCGATCGCGGCACTGGAACGCGCCATATCACTCGATCCTTACGATTCGCTAGCGCACTACAATTTAGCCGTAGCGCTGCATCGAAATCAGCAGTATGAGGATGCGATTTCCGAATATCAACAAGCCATTCTGCTCAATCCCAAACTATCACTAGCGTTTTACAACCTGGGAATTGCCCTCCAGCAAGTTGGACGGGGACAAGAGGCAGTTTCCTTCCTCTTAGAAGCCAGGAATTTGTTTATTGAAGAAGGAAATTTGGAGAAAATTGATGCGGTTGA